>NZ_VRKW01000025.1 GCF_009746715.1 Ketobacter sp. MCCC 1A13808 | reverse complement strand
TTTCAATTTCGTCGCCGACTTTGACAATCCCGCGCTCAACACGACCCGTAACAACCGTACCACGACCCGAGATGGAGAATACGTCTTCGATCGGCATCAAGAAAGGCTGATCAATCGCACGTACCGGCTCCGGAATGTACTCATCCAGAGTCTCTACCAGCTTTTGTACAGCAGGCATGCCGATCTCTGAAGTATCGCCTTCCAACGCTTTCAATGCTGATCCTTTGATAATCGGCGTGTCGTCACCCGGAAACTCGTACATATCCAGCAGCTCACGCACTTCCATTTCAACCAGCTCTAACAGCTCTTCGTCGTCAACCATGTCCGCTTTATTCAGAAACACAACGATGTACGGTACGCCAACCTGGCGGGACAACAAAATGTGCTCACGGGTTTGAGGCATCGGGCCATCCGCCGCCGAACAGACCAGAATCGCGCCGTCCATCTGCGCCGCTCCGGTGATCATGTTCTTAACATAATCAGCGTGTCCTGGGCAGTCTACATGCGCATAGTGACGAACCGGTGATTCGTACTCAACGTGCGACGTAGAGATAGTGATACCACGCGCCTTTTCTTCAGGAGCTTTATCAATACCGTCAAATGCCACCGCAGCGCCACCCCAAATTTCCGAGCACACGCGGGTTAGCGCAGCTGTCAATGTGGTTTTACCGTGGTCAACGTGACCAATTGTGCCTACGTTTACGTGCGGCTTGACTCGTTCAAACTTTTCCTTAGACATTGCTATTTACCTCTATTCAATTCAATGATCTTTAATTAATAGCCTTTCTTTATGATGGCTTCTGCTATGTTTTGAGGGGCTTCCGCGTATTTCAGAAACTCCATTGTAAAGGTTGCCCGACCCTGAGACATACCACGCAAATCGGTTGCATAGCCGAACATCTCTGACAGAGGCACTTCTGCGTTCACCAAACGAACACCATTTGCATCATCCATTCCCTGCAAAATACCACGACGCCGGTTCAAGTCACCCATTACGTCACCCATATAATCCTCCGGAGTGACAACTTCGACTTTCATGATGGGTTCGAGCAGGGCCGGCCTGGCTTCAAGACAACCCTTCTTAACCGCCATTGCACCCGCCATGCGGAATGCATTCTCATTAGAATCGACCTCGTGAAATGAGCCATCGTACAAATTAACCTTAACACCCAGCATCGGGTAACCAGCCAGCACACCAGACTCAAGCTGCTGACGGCAACCCTTCTCAATTGCAGGGAAATAGTCTTTCGGGACCGACCCACCATGGATCGTCTCCTCAAAGATAAAATCTTCTTCCATATCCGGAATCGGCTCTATCTTCAACTTAACGTGCCCATACTGACCACGCCCGCCCGACTGCTTAACGTATTTCCCTTCAACATCCACTGCTGAGCGTATCGTTTCGCGGTAAGCGACTTGCGGCTTACCTATATTCGCTTCAACTTTAAACTCACGCTTCATCCGATCCACAATGATATCCAGGTGTAACTCACCCATACCGGATATTATGGTCTGACCGCTCTCTTCGTCAGTCTTTACCCGAAAAGACGGATCTTCTTGCGCCAACCGCCCCAACGCAAGCCCCATTTTTTCCTGATCAGCTTTAGAACGTGGCTCCACTGCAACAGAAATCACAGGGTCAGGAAAGTCCATCCGCTCAAGCACAATAATGCTCTTCAGGTCGCATAGGGTATCGCCGGTCGTAATATCCTTCAAACCCACTGCAGCCGCTATGTCCCCAGCCCGGACTTCTTTTATTTCTTCACGGTTATTTGCGTGCATCTGCAAGAGCCGCCCAACACGCTCTTTACGCTCCCTTACAGAATTGTAAACCGAATCACCTGAATTCATGACTCCGGAATAAACCCGAAAGAAAGTTAGGTTACCAACAAACGGGTCCGTCGCAATCTTGAACGCCAACGCCGAAAACGGCGCGTCATCTGAAGAGGGCCGCGCTTCTTCTTCACCTTTCTCAGTTATACCCTTTATGCTGGGCACTTCATCCGGCGCAGGAAGAAATTCAATAACCGCATCCAGCATGGCCTGCACGCCTTTATTTTTAAATGCAGAACCACAGAGCGCGAGAACAATTTCATTATTCAAAACCTGCTTGCGCAAACCCAACTTGATATCATCAATACTCAGATCACTTTCTTCCAAGTATTTTTCCATCAACTCTTCACTGGCTTCTGCCGCTGACTCAACCATCTGCTCGCGCAAATGATTACAGGTCTCGACCAAATCGTCTGGGATTTCGCCCAGCTCGTAAGTCATACCCTGATCTTCTTCATTCCAATAAATGGCTTTCATGCGAAGCAGGTCGACGATGCCTTTGAACTCTTCTTCAGCCCCGATATTCATGTGAATAGCAACAGGGCGAGCATTAAGGCGCTGCTTTATCTGAGCGACAACTTTCAAAAAGTCTGCACCGGCTCGATCCATTTTATTGACGAACACGATACGCGGCACCCCGTAACGGTCGGCTTGGCGCCAAACCGTTTCGGACTGAGGCTGAACTCCGGATGACCCGCAAAACACGACAACTGCCCCATCCAGAACACGCAGGGAGCGCTCCACCTCAATGGTAAAATCCACGTGGCCAGGCGTATCAATTATATTGATACGATATTGATCAAACTGCCGATCCATCCCTGCCCAAAAACAAGTAGTAGCTGCAGAGGTAATGGTAATACCCCGCTCCTGCTCCTGCGCCATCCAATCCATGGTTGCAGCACCGTCATGCACCTCACCTATTTTGTGAGATACACCGGTGTAGAAGAGCACACGCTCGGTTGTCGTTGTCTTGCCAGCGTCTACGTGCGCGCATATACCAATATTGCGGTACTTCGAGATAGGTGTCTTGCGAGCCACGGTCTAATCCTCAGACTTCGATGAGTTTAATGCCGGATTAAAAGCGATAGTGAGAGAACGCTTTGTTGGCCTCAGCCATTCTATGTACATCTTCACGCTTTTTCAGTGCCGAGCCCTTGCCTTCGTTCGCATCAAGAATCTCACCGGCCAAACGCAACGGCATAGACTTCTCTCCACGCTTACGCGCTGCATCAACCATCCAACGCATAGCCAATGCAGTCCGACGGCTTGGCCGAACCTCAACAGGCACCTGGTAGGTAGCACCACCAACACGCCGGGATTTAACCTCAACCACAGGACGAAGAGCTTCAAGCGCTTTTTCAAACACTTCGACGGGATTTTGATTGGATTTTTCGGCAACCTTGGCCAGAGCACCGTAAACGATGCGCTCGGCCACGGATTTTTTACCGCTTTCCATCACGTGGTTGATAAATTTAGCCAGCACCTGGCTTTGAAACTTGGGATCAGGAAGTATTTCGCGTTTTGCGGCGACTCGTCTTCTTGGCATTTTCGTATTTTCCTATATTCAGGTTGGTCCAAGACTTTGGCTTGGCCTTACTACCGCCCAACAAGCTAGGCAGATTAAGTGACAGCCGAGTAATATATCAGCTGTAGATTAAGCTTTAGGGCGCTTAGTTCCGTATTTAGAACGACCCTGCTTCCGGTCGGAAACACCAGCGGTATCGAGAGTTCCGCGCACTGTGTGATAACGCACGCCCGGCAAATCTTTTACCCGGCCGCCACGAATCAGAATTACGCTATGCTCTTGCAGGTTGTGGCCTTCTCCACCGATGTAGGAAGTCACTTCAAAACCGTTTGTTAAACGAACACGAGCTACTTTACGCAAAGCCGAGTTAGGCTTTTTGGGAGTAGTAGTGTAAACACGGGTACATACACCTCGACGCTGCGGGCAGCTTTGTAACGCCGGAACGTCACTTTTTGCTACCTTTCGCTGACGCGGCTTACGCACCAACTGGTTAATTGTTGCCATGTAGCTGTTTCTCCAATCATTTTTGAGAATCCCGTCGGTGGGTTCTCTCTATCTAAATGCAAAAAAATCCCGTCAACCCTTTTTCAGGGATGCGAGATTCTAAGAGCGGTTCGACCACAAGTCAAGCTAACCGCCGTCATACAGCACTTTCAGTACAACAGCGGTAGCTAATCGACTTACTCTTCTGGCGAATTAAGCGCCTCACTCAACGCCTGTTCAGCATCATCCGCTGTAAACTCAGGCACTTGCGCGGTTGCTTCCTGTTCCCGTTGGCGACGACGCTCAGCATGGTACGCAAACCCCGTACCAGCCGGAATCAAACGGCCGACAACGACGTTTTCTTTCAATCCACGCAAATCATCAATTTTTCCAGTGACAGCGGCCTCTGTCAAAACCCGCGTGGTTTCCTGGAATGATGCTGCCGAGATGAAAGACTCCGTTGATAGAGAAGCTTTCGTTATACCAAGCAATTCACGTTCATACTTGGCACCAAACTTCTCGTCCTTTTCCAACTGCTCGTTCTCATCAAGCACTCTGGCAAGCTCAGCTTGCTCTCCTTTTATGAAGGATGAGTCACTGGAATCCGAAATAATAACCTTCCGCAGCATTTGTCGAACGATAACTTCAATGTGCTTATCGTTAATTCCAACGCCCTGCAATCTATATACATCCTGCACTTCATTGACAATATAACTTGCAACTGCATGAACCCCTTTCAGGCGCAAAATGTCGTGCGGGTTAGAAGGCCCATCGGAAATAACCTCACCCTGCTCGACACGCTCACCTTCGAATATGTTCAATTGGCGCCATTTAGGAATCAACTCTTCGTAGGCATCACCACCTTCATCCGGAGTGATAACCAAACGAACCTTTCCTTTTGTTTCCTTACCGAAGGAAACGATGCCGGACTTCTCGGCCAAAATAGACGATTCTTTCGGCTTTCTGGCTTCAAACAAATCAGCAACCCGAGGCAAACCACCCGTAATGTCGCGAGTTTTCGAACTTTCCTGCGGTATACGGGCTATTACATCGCCCGCGCCTACAGTAGCCCCGTCACCCAACTGAACGATAGATCCCGCCGGCAAATAATACTGAGCTGGAGTATCACTTCCAGGCATTGTCACTAACTCGTTATCCTCTCCAACCAAACGAACTACCGGTCGCTTATCTTTACCGGAGGAAGGACGGTCTTTTGGATCCAGGATTTCGTAATTGGTTAGACCTGTCAGCTCGTCAGTAGTCTGCTTAACAGAAATACCCTCTTCGAATTCACTGAAGCTGACACGACCTGCCAACTCAGTTATAACGGGGTGAGTATGAGGATCCCATTGGGCAACAATAGTACCCGCTTCAACTGTCGCACCATCTTTGACCGAAATAACACCGCCGTAAGGTATTTTGTACCGCTCACGCTCACGCCCTTTTTCATCAGCCAAGGCTAATTCGCCGGAGCGCGATACCGCAACCAAGTTACCGTTTACCTGCTCAACCGTTTTGATGTTATGCAAACGAATGGTACCGACGTTTTTAACCTGCACATTACTCACTGCTGAGCTTCTGGATGCAGCTCCACCGATGTGGAACGTACGCATCGTCAACTGGGTGCCCGGCTCACCGATAGACTGAGCAGCGATAACACCCACAGCCTCTCCGATGTTAACCAGATGTCCACGAGCCAGATCCCGACCGTAACACATGCGACATACACCGTAGCGCGTGTCACAGGAGATAGGGGACCGACAAACCAGCTCATCAACAGCTTCGGCTTCAAGCAGCTCAACCCATTGCTCGTCTATCAGAGTACCCGCCGGGGCAATGACTTCATCCGTTCCCGGCTTAAAGACGTCCTGAGCTACTACACGACCCAATACACGCTCACCCAGAGGCTCTACAACATCGCCCCCTTCGATCAAAGGTGTCATCGGAACACCCTGCGTGGTTCCACAGTCATGCTCAGTTACTACCAGATCCTGGGCAACATCAACGAGACGACGGGTAAGATATCCGGAGTTCGCCGTTTTAAGTGCGGTATCCGCAAGACCTTTCCGAGCACCATGGGTTGATATAAAGTACTGAAGTACGTTCAACCCTTCCCGAAAGTTTGCTGTAATCGGGGTTTCAATGATCGAGCCATCCGGTTTTGCCATCAGACCACGCATACCCGCAAGCTGTCGTATCTGAGCCTGGGAACCCCGAGCTCCGGAATCCGCCATTATGAAGATGGAGTTGAAGGATTTCTGATCTACCAGATTCCCTTCTTTATCGGCAACACGATCAACCGACAACCGCTCCATCATGGCTTTCGCAACCATATCATTTGTACGCGACCAGATATCGATAACTTTGTTGTATCGCTCGCCCTGGGTCACCAAACCTGAAGCAAACTGATCTTCAATCTCCCGAACTTCATCATCGGCTTCAGAAATAATTCGCGCTTTTTCTTCCGGTATTTCCATATCATTGATACCGATGGAAGAGCCAGATAAAGTCGCCTGATGGAATCCGAGATACATTAGCTTATCAGCAAAGATCACCGTGGCTTTCAAACCCAGGCGGCGATAACAAGCGTTAATCAGCCGGGATACGGTTTTCTTTGTCATATCCTGGTTGATCAACTCAAAAGGCAAACCTTCGGGCAGCACATCCCAAAGCATACAACGACCAGCAGAAGTGTCGGCCAGGAAGGTACGCTTGGTTATTTCACCGTCTTCGTGCTTAACCGTTTCGGTAACACGCACTTTAATTCGCGAATGAACGGTTACTGCGTTATTAGCCAGCGCGCGTGATACCTCTTTAGTGTCGACAAAGACCATACCTTCGCCTTTCACATTCACACGTTGCCGGCTGATGTAATACAAACCCAGTACAACGTCCTGCGTAGGCACAATAATCGGCTCACCGTTGGCTGGTGACAGAATATTATTGGTAGACATCATCAACGCCCGAGCTTCAAGCTGGGCCTCGATCGTAAGCGGCACGTGTACCGCCATTTGGTCGCCGTCAAAATCCGCGTTATAGGCGACACAAACCAGCGGGTGCAACTGGATGGCCTTACCTTCAATCAACTGGGGCTCAAAAGCCTGAATACCCAAACGGTGAAGGGTTGGCGCCCGGTTTAACATCACCGGATGCTCCCGGATAACTTCAGCCAGGATATCCCAAACCTCAGGCGTTTCCCGCTCAACCATTTTCTTTGCTGCTTTAATCGTTGTGGCTAAACCTCGAGCCTCCAACTTGGCAAAAATAAACGGCTTAAATAGTTCCAATGCCATTTTTTTGGGTAAACCACACTCATGCAGTTTGAGCGTGGGGCCTACTACAATCACTGAACGTCCGGAGTAATCAACCCGTTTTCCGAGCAAGTTTTGACGGAAACGACCCTGCTTACCCTTAATCATATCTGCAAGTGATTTCAAAGGACGTTTATTGGAGCCAGTGATGGCTCGGCCACGACGACCGTTATCCAACAAAGCATCGACGGCTTCTTGCAACATGCGTTTTTCATTGCGAACGATGATGTCCGGCGCATTCAAATCCAAAAGCCGTTTCAGGCGATTGTTCCGGTTAATCACCCGGCGATAAAGATCGTTTAGATCCGAGGTCGCAAAACGTCCGCCATCCAAAGGCACCAGAGGACGCAAATCCGGCGGAAGCACGGGCAACACACTCAAGATCATCCACATCGGATCGTTGCCGGATTCGTGAAAAGCTTCCATCAGCTTTAAGCGTTTGGCGATTTTCTTACTCTTTGTTTCAGAGTTAACAGTCGGCAACTCTTCGCGTAGCTCACGAATCTCCTGCTGCAGATCCATATCTTTCAGCAGCTTCTGTACAGCTTCAGCGCCCATGCTCGCATCGAATTCGTCACCGAATTCTTCTAACGCTTCATAGTACTGCTCGTCCGTCAGCATCTGGCCGCGCTCAAGAGTTGTGGTACCCGGATCAGTTACAACAAATGATTCAAAATACAACACTCGCTCAATATCGCGCAGCGTCATATCAAGCAACAATCCGATACGACTGGGGAGCGATTTCAAAAACCAAATATGTGCCACTGGGCTAGCTAATTCAATGTGGCCCATGCGGTCTCGCCGAACTTTAGACAGCGTTACTTCAACACCGCACTTTTCGCATATAACACCACGATGTTTGAGCCGTTTGTACTTACCACAAAGACACTCATAATCCTTGATCGGTCCAAAAATACGCGCGCAAAACAGTCCATCTCTTTCCGGTTTAAACGTACGATAATTAATGGTTTCAGGTTTTTTTACTTCGCCAAAGGACCATGCGCGAATCATTTCCGGTGACGCCAAACCAATTCGGATACGATCAAATTCTGCGTCTTGTCCCTGTGCTTTTAGCAGGTTCAGTAGGTCTTTCACTGAAATTCCTCCACTCGGAGCCAGTAAGGCGGGCACATGACCCGCCGTGTCTTGTTCGTGTTACTCGTTTTCAAGCTCGATGTCGATTCCGAGCGAACGAATCTCTTTCACCAGTACATTGAAGGATTCAGGCATGCCCGGATCCATACGGTGATCTCCATCTACGATGTTTTTGTAGATACGGGTTCGTCCATTCACGTCATCAGATTTAACAGTCAGCATTTCCTGCAGCGTATACGCAGCGCCATATGCCTCTAGCGCCCACACTTCCATCTCCCCGAAACGCTGACCACCGAATTGAGCTTTACCACCCAGCGGCTGCTGAGTAACCAGGCTATAGGATCCGGTTGAACGAGCATGCATCTTGTCATCCACTAAATGGTTCAGTTTGAGCATATACATGTATCCAACAGTCACAGCACCGTCAAACTCTTTGCCGGTCCGACCATCATGCAGCCTTAGCTGACCACTTTCAGGTATACCCGCCAATTCAAGCATCTCTTTTATTTCAGATTCTTGGGCACCATCAAATACCGGCGTTGCCATAGGCACGCCACGTGACAGGTTTTTCGCCAGCTCAAATATTTCCTCATCGTTAAACGAGTCGAGCTGTTCTGTTTTCTCCCCTATCTGGTTGTAGACTTTAGCCAGGAACTCCCGAAGTTCAGCGACCTCCTGTTTGGCCTGAAGCATTTTCTCAATGCATTTACCAAGCCCGTGTGCAGCCATACCCAAATGCGCTTCGAGAATCTGTCCCACGTTCATCCGCGAAGGCACACCCAGTGGATTTAACACCACGTCGACTGGCTCCCCATTCATGTCGTAGGGCATATCTTCTACCGGCATAATCACCGAGATAACCCCTTTGTTACCGTGCCGTCCAGCCATCTTGTCGCCTGGCTGAATGCGGCGCTTGACCGCCAGATGCACCTTAACAATTTTCAAAACACCGTGAGCCAAATCATCGCCACTGGAAATCTTTCGCTTTTTCTCAGCGAGCTTTTTCTCTTGGTCTGAACGCACTTCCTCAAGATAGGTCTTCGAATTTTCTAGTTGTTCTGCCAGCTGATCCGAGGTTGGACGCAAATCAAACCATTGAGCTGGCTCAAGTGTGTCGAGAATTTCTGCTGCTATGGTATCGCCCTTTTTCAGACCTGCTCCGGCTGCAACGACTTTTTCGCCCTCCAGCATCTTACGTAGTCGGCCCAGAGTAGCGCCTTGAATAATGCGGAATTCGTCGTTCAGATCTTTCCGGAACTTGTCGATCTGCGCATTTTCAATATCAATGGCACGCTGATCTTTTTCAACACCATCGCGGGTAAATACCTGTACATCGATTACTGTACCCTTCGTACTTGAAGGCACCCGTAGCGAGGTATCCTTAACATCGGAGGCTTTTTCACCGAAGATCGCTCGCAAAAGCTTCTCTTCCGGTGTCAGCTGAGTTTCACCTTTCGGTGTTACCTTGCCGACCAAAATGTCTCCCGGACCCACTTCCGCGCCGATATGAACAATACCTGACTCATCCAACTTACCCAGCGCAGCTTCGCCCACGTTCGGAATATCAGAGGTAATTTCCTCCGGCCCCAACTTGGTATCCCGAGCCACACAAGTCAGCTCCTGAATGTGGATGGTAGTGAAACGATCTTCCTGAACCACACGTTCAGAAATCAGGATAGAATCCTCGAAGTTATAACCATTCCAGGGCATAAAGGCGACGCGCATATTCTGCCCCAGCGCCAGTTCGCCCATGTCAACAGAAGGCCCGTCAGCCAGAATATCACCACGGGCAATCACATCGCCTACTTTTACAAGCGGGCGCTGATTTATACAGGTGTTTTGATTAGAGCGTGTATATTTTGTCAAATTATAAATATCAACGCCGGCATCACCTTCTTGGGCTATTTCCGCTTCGTGTGCACGCACGACAATCCGCGCAGCATCAACCCGGTCAACCACACCGCCTCGTCGTGCAACCTGACAAACTCCGGAGTCACGAGCAACAATCCCTTCCATACCGGTTCCGACTAAAGGCTTTTCAGCTCTTAACGTTGGAACGGCTTGGCGCTGCATGTTCGATCCCATAAGTGCCCGGTTAGCATCATCGTGCTCGAGGAACGGGATAAGTGAAGCGGCCACGGACACAACCTGGCGAGGAGATACGTCCATCAGATTGACGTTTTCTGCCGTTGTTACAGTGAACTCGTTCTTATGACGAATCGGCACCAAGTCTTCAACAAGGTTTCCTTCTTCATCCACTTCAGCATTGGCCTGGGCAATAACATACTCGCCCTCTTCGATCGCTGATAGATAGATAACATCATCGGTAATCTTGCCGTCAACCACTCTACGATAGGGGCTTTCAAGAAACCCGTAATCATTTGCACGTGAGAAAGTTGCAAGAGAGTTAATAAGACCGATATTAGGCCCTTCAGGCGTTTCGATTGGGCAAACACGACCGTAATGAGTGGGGTGTACATCCCGAACTTCAAAGCCGGCCCGCTCACGAGTCAGACCGCCAGGGCCCAGAGCAGACACTCGACGCTTGTGAGTTATCTCGGAAAGCGGATTATTCTGGTCCATAAACTGAGAAAGCTGGCTGGAACCAAAAAACTCTTTGATCGCAGCTGCAACCGGCTTGGCATTGATAAGATCCTGCGGCATCAAGCCTTCGCTTTCTGCCAGAGACAGGCGCTCTTTAACCGCACGCTCTACCCTCACAAGACCAACCCGGAATTGATTCTCGGCCATTTCACCGACACAGCGTACGCGCCGATTTCCAAGGTGATCTATATCATCAACGACACCATTACCGTTGCGGATATCGACCAGGCACTTCATCACCGCCACGATATCTTCAGGGGACAACGTGCCTTCGCCTAATATTTCTTCACGGCCCAAACGTCGATTGAATTTCATGCGACCAACGGCTGACAAGTCATATCGCTCGGCAGAGAAAAATAGATTTTTGAAGAGAGACTCAGCAGCGTCTTTTGTCGGCGGTTCACCGGGACGCATCATACGGTAGATTTCAACCAAGGCTTCCAGTTGGTTGGTGGTGGAGTCACTACGCAAAGTATCGGAGACAAACGCGCCACGATCCAGTTCGTTGATATAGAGCGTTTCAAAATCAGTAACGCCCGCTTCAGCAATAGCTTCGAGTAGAGGGGTTGTAATCTCTGCATTGCACTCGCAAATCAATTCACCCGTCGATTTATCAACGATGTTTTTTGCAATAACCCGGCCTTCCAAATACGCATTCGGAACCGCCAGCCATTCAATATTGGCGCCTTCAAGCTGCCTGATATGCCGTGCAGTTACGCGCCGCCCCTCTTCAACCACAACCTCATCGCCGGCCTTAATATCGAACATGGCGGTTTCACCACGAAGCCGCTCTGGAATCAACTTGAGTTTGAACTCACCGCCTTCCAGAATAACCGTATTGGTGTCGAAGAACATATCCAGCATTTCTTCGTTTTCATAACCGAGAGCGCGCAAAAGAATAGTAGCGGGCAACTTGCGGCGACGGTCAATCCGGACGAAAACCAAATCCTTCGGATCGAATTCAAAATCCAGCCAGGAGCCACGATAGGGAATAATTCGTGCAGAGTACAAAAGCTTGCCGGAAGAATGTGTTTTGCCACGGTCATGATCAAAGAACACGCCAGGCGAACGGTGTAACTGGGAAACGATTACCCGTTCAGTACCATTAATAACGAAGGTACCATTCTCCGTCATTAGCGGAATTTCGCCCATGTAAACTTCTTGCTCTTTAATATCCTTGATGGCCTTGTTTGAAGATTCCTTGTCATAAATGATCAGGCGAATCTTCACGCGCAGCGGTGCCGAATAGGTGGCGCCGCGCATCTGACATTCTTGAACATCAAAAACCGGGGTACCTAAAGAATAATCAACGTATTCCAGAGCCGCATTCCCGGAATAGCTCGCTATGGGAAATACGGATTTGAAGGCCGCTTGCAGGCCCTCGTCGATACGCTCATCTGACTTGTTATCGAGTTGAAGAAATTTTCGATAAGAATCCAATTGGATTGCCAATAAATACGGCACTTCCATCGCGTCAGTGAGTTTACCGAAGTCCTTGCGGATTCTTTTCTTTTCGGTGAAAGAATATGCCATCTGAGTTCCTCAGCTTGTCACTCTGCAAGATTTGTAAATCTTGCTTAATCGAAGTTTTACCTTCGCGTTATGTCCCTGACGGGGTTTACTATGAATAGAACATCAGTCGCTGTGCATACTTATGACGCTACTACCGCGCTGATTTTCTATTCTCTTTAGAGGCAAAGAACCTGCGCCTTAACCACTAAAGTAAAATCGTTGTTTTTTGACGCTTGCAATTAAACGTCAAAAGGCCGGTGGCCTTTTGCCACCAGCCCGTCAGCAAATTGCGTTGAATAACGCAGATTCGCCAAGCTGTTACTTAAGTGCGACTTTAGCGCCAGCGTCTTCCAGGTCTTTCTTGATTTTTTCTGCTTCGTCTTTAGATGCGCCTTCTTTAACTGCTTTAGGGGCACCTTCAACCATTTCTTTAGCTTCTTTCAGACCAAGACCAGTTACACCGCGAACTGCTTTGATAACCGCTACTTTGTTCTCGCCAAAAGATTCCAGGATAACGTCAAACTCGGTTTGCTCTTCCGCAGCAGCAGCAACTTCACCGCCGGCAGCAGCTACAGCGACGGGAGCTGCCGCTGACACACCAAATTTTTCTTCGATGGCTGAAACCAGTTCAACCAAATCCATTACACTCATTTCAGCAATTGCGTTTAAAATATCTTCGTTGGACAGAGCCATGATTTTACTCCTGAACTTTTCAATTCAATTTAAATAGATTCAATATTAAGCTGCTTTTTGGTCTTTGACCGCTGCGACTACACGTGCGATTTTGCCAGGAACATCGTTGAGCGAACGAGCAAGCTTAGTAACAGGTGCTTGCAGTACGCTCGCGAGCATGCCGAGTGCTTGATCGCGTGTCGGGAGTTTAGCCAATCTGTCAATTTCGTTAGCGCCATATAAAACGCCACCTATTGCCAGGGCTTTCACTTCCAACTTGTCGTTATCTTTGGCGTAGTCTTTGATCATCCGGGCGGCTGCACCGGGGTCTTCCATAGACAATGCCAAAATAGTCGGGCCGACCAGAGTTTCCTTCAGGCACTCAAATTCAGTGCCTTCAACCGCGATGCGCGCCAGAGTGTTTCGAACCACTCGCAGATACACACCTTGTTCGCGGGCCTGTTTCCGTAATTCAGTCATTTGGGAAACAGACAAACCCCGATAGTCAGCAATTACAGCGGACAGAGCACCGGACGCGACGTCGTTGACTTCGGCAACAATTGCCTTTTTGTCTTCTAGTCTTAGTGCCACTGAACACCTCTCTTTACTTGCTAAGTTTCGTTTCCCCAACCAATGAAATGATTGAGGTTGCGGTGCCCGACTCAGCAATACTGAATCTTGAACCACCGCGTTTGCGCAGGCATTTTTAAGCGTACAAGCAATCGTTCGCTTTTACGCACCTACGGTCTTTAACGCGCCTTGCGACTAACAACAAATAGCCGCAAGAGCTCAAAGTCTTTTTCACTTATATTTCCAGGCTGCCTTGATCGATTGACACACCAGGCCCCATCGTGGAGGACAAAGTGATCTTTTTGATATAGGTACCTTTTGCACTGGCAGGCTTGGCTTTTTTCAAGTCTGACATCAGCGCTTCAATATTTTGCTTGATCGCAGTTGGTTCGAAACCTACCTGCCCAACTGAACAGTGGATAATACCTGCTTTGTCTGTTCTGTAACGAACCTGACCCGCCTTTGCATTATTCACTGCAGTTACGACATCCGGTGTAACTGTGCCGGTTTTGGGATTAGGCATTAAGCCTCGGGGACCCAGGATCTGCCCTAACTTACCAACCACTCGCATTGCATCCGGTGACGCAATTACCACGTCGAAATCCAGGTTACCTTTCTGGATCTCTTCAGCTAAATCGTCCATTCCAACCAGGTCGGCACCCGCAGCTTTAGCCGCTTCGGCATTGGCCCCCTGAGTGAACACCGCAACCCGAACTGTCTTACCAGTTCCGTTGGGAAGCACGCTTGCCCCACGGACAACCTGATCCGATTTTCGTGGATCTACGCCCAGGTTTACAGCAACGTCGATACTCTCTTTGAACTTAACAGTGGACAGATCAGCCAGCAAAGTGACCGCCTCTACTACATCATAAGCTTTAGCTGCATCTACTTTTTCACGAATCACTTTTTGTCGCTTAGTCAACTTCGCCATTTACAGACCCTCCACATCAAGACCCATACTACGGGCAGAGCCCGCTATGGTCCGTACAGCTGCATCCATATCGGCTGCAGTCAAATCAGGCATCTTAATAGTGGCAATTTCTTCTAATTGCGCACGGGTCACTTTGCCAACTTTATTCTTGTTTGGCACACCGCTCCCTTTGGGGATACCGAGCTTTTTCAGCAATAGCACAGACGCTGGGGGTGTTTTAGTGATGAAGGTAAAGGAACGGTCACTATAGACGGTTATGATAACCGGAATGGGCATTCCCGCCTCAAACGCAGGAGGCTGTGTCTGGGCGTTAAACGCCTTACAGAACTCCATAATGTTTACGCCGTGCTGGCCCAATGCAGGTCCGACTGGGGGACTTGGGTTTGCTTGGCCTGCTTTTACCTGAAGCTTTATATAAGCTTGGATTTTCTTTGCCATTTCAGCTACTCCTCGGGTTCAAACGCTGGAATACAGCTCCCCGTGCAAAGTAAAAATCCCCACAGCGCATACGCCTGCAGGGGTCGAATCTCTATTAACCTTTTTCTACCTGACCGAACTCAAGTTCAACTGGTGTAGAACGACCAAAAATCAGAACAGCCACTTGCAGGCGACTCTTCTCATAATTCACCTCTTCAACAACGCCGTTAAAGTCTGCGAACGGACCATCAACCACACGAACCACTTCACCCGGCTCGAACAAAGTCTTCGGCTTTGGCTTCTCAACCCCGTCTTCCACTCGCTGCAATATCGCTGCAGCTTCTCGATCGGAGATCGGTGCTGGCTTATCCGCTGTACCGCCGATAAAGCCCATCACTTTAGGGCAATCTTTAACCAAATGCCAAGAAGCGTCATTCATCTCCATTTGCACTAACACATAGCCAGGGAAAAATTTGCGCTCACTTTTGCGTTTTTGACCACCCCGCATTTCAACCACTTCTTCTGTGGGAACGAGGATCTCCCCAAAATGGTCTTCCATCTCTTCCAGCTTAATTCGCTCTCCAAGAGATCGTTTCACGTGCTTTTCAAAGCCTGAGTAGGCGTGTACCACGTACCAACGCTTTGCCATCTGCAACCTCTTGTTATTAGCCGATAATTCCGGAAATAATTGACCCCAGCGCCATGTCAAGCAACCAAAGCAGCACAGCCATCAAAGCAACAACGACAACGACTATGCCGGTTGTTTGTGCTGTTTCTTGCTTAGTTGGCCAAACAACACGCCTGACTTCGGACCTTGCGTCCTGAAGCAGAGTTATAAATGCCCGCCCCCTGACCGTGAAAGAAGCCACCAATGCGGCCAGACAACCCAGGACAACCACACCAATAACTCTGTACAAGAGCGGTTGATCATCAAAATAGGCATTGCCCACCACGGCTGCAGCGACCAGGATTGCTACCAACACCCACAAAAGAGCATTTGCCGGAGATGATTGGGACTGTTCTGTGCTTGTACTCATAGATTTCAGACCGGCTCCACCAGCATGAGTTCATACCAGGAAGCCTTCATTCCCTATTTGGCAGGCCAGGAGGGACTCGAACCCCCAACACCCGGTTTTGGAGACCGGTGCTCTACCAATTGAACTACTGGCCTAAATCAGTTTTCTTACATAGACAATCGGGCCGAGCATGATACTCGGCCAAACCAGCTTTGACTAGTGCCTATTCAACAATTTTCGCTACAACACCCGCACCAACAGTACGGCCACCTTCACGAATTGCAAAACGCAGACCTTCTTCCATCGCGATCGGTGCAATCAGGGTAACATCCATCTTGATGTTATCGCCCGGCATTACCATCTCTACGCCTTCAGGAAGCTCTACAGCACCGGTGATATCCGTTGTACGGAAGTAGAACTGCGGACGAT
>NZ_VRKW01000024.1 GCF_009746715.1 Ketobacter sp. MCCC 1A13808 | reverse complement strand
GTGGGCCGCTGGAGTGGAGCTGTTTTTGTGCAACAATGAGCGAAGCGAATGCACAAAAACGGCGGAACGTAAGCGGCTCCACTGCATGTGATGGTTATAATTTGCTTGGGTAAAACGCATTACCTGCACCGCCCACCAACTCGTACTTTATTTGTCTTTTACTCCATCGTAACTGGATAGAACTATAAAAGCCCGAAGGTAAGTGGGCTGGCCTATCGAATTGTGATGCTGCCGTAAATCATACCGGTTGTCACCGCAAGAATGCACCCAAGGTTTGTGGCAACGGAATAAACCACGATCCGAATCAAATGCACCGCTGCCAAAATTTGCCACGTCCTCGATGTCCACGAACCGCCCATGCACCCGGAACCAACTTGATAGGAACCACCATGGAGCCACAACACCTCAACAATACCACGGCCCGACTATGGGGCAGTGCTCCCTGAACTAAATCGCTAGATCAGCCAAAACAACAGAGACAATGCTAACTCTAGTTGATTACTTCCTGTTTTAAACTAATTAAAATTCTAACCGAACAAGCAGTAGCAACGCCCTACCGGATTTGCGAAGGTGTATATGTAGAACCGCTTGGTTTTAAAAATATTTGAACTGGCAATTTATAACGCCCACATCAGTGGGCCGCTGGAGTGGAGCCGTTTTTGTGCAACAATGAGCGAAGCGAATGCACAAAAACGGCGGAACGTAAGCGGCTCCACTGCATGTGATGGTTATAATTTGCCTGGGTAAAACGCATTTCCTGCACCGCCAACCAACTCGTATTTTATTTTGGCTTTTGTTGCTTCATAACCGGATAGAATTATTGAAGCTCGAAGGTAAGTGGGCCAGCCTATCGAGTTATGATGCTGCAGTATATCACGCTGTTTGTCACCGCAAGAATGCACTCAAGGTTTGTGGCCACGGAATATACCACGACCCGAATCGAATGCACCTCTGCCAAAATTTGCCACGTCCTCGATGTCCACGAACCGCCCATGCACCCGGAACCAACTTGATAGGAACCACCATGGATCCACAACACCTCAACAAAACCACGGCCCGACTATGGGGTAGTGCTCCCTGAACTAAATCGTTAGCTCAGTCTAAATTGCGGAGACAATGCAAACTCTAGTTGATCACTTCTAGCTCTAAACTACTTAAAATTCTAACCGAACAAGCGGTAGCAACGCCCTATCGGACTTGCGAAGGTGTAGATGTAAAACCGCTTGGTTTTAAAAATATTTGAACTGGCAATTTATAACGCCCACATCAGTGGGCCGCTGGAGTGGAGCTGTTTTTGTGCAACAATGAGCGAAGCGAATGCACAAAAACAGCGGAACGTAAGCGGCTCCACTGCATGTGATGGTTATAATTTGCCTGGGTAAAACGCATTGCCTGAACCGACCACCCACTCATACTTTGTTTTGTATTTTGTAGCATCGTAACTGGACAGAACTGTAAAAGCCCGAAGGTGAGTGGGCCGACCTATCGAATTATGATGCTGCCGCCAATCACGCTGTTTGTCACCGCAAGAATGCACTCAAGGTTTGTGGCAACGGAATAAACCACGACCCGAATCAAATGCGCCTCAGCCGAAATTTGCCACGTCCTCGATGTCCACGAACCGCCCATGCACCCGGAACCAACTTAATTAGGAACCACCATGGAGCCACAAAACCTGAACAAAACCACGGCCCGACTCTGGGGCAGTGCTCGCTGAACTGAATCGTTAGCTCAGTCTAAATTGCGGAGACAATGCTAACTCTAGTTGATTACTTCTAGCTTTGAACTTCTTAAAATTCTAACCGAACAAGCGATAGCAACGCCCTACCGGACTTACGAATGTGTAGATGTAGAACCGCTTGGTTTTAAAAATATTTGAACTGGCAATTTATAACGAGAGTAGATATATGGAATCGTTAAGAAAGTTGGCGGTCAGCTTGCGCAGCAAGATGGGTGACAACTTTTAGATTCCATATCATCTGGTTGTTATATTGCGCTCGTCCCTCGGTGTTTCAATTCACCACCAACCCTTTTTTGAACGCGGTTTAAATTTAATAGAAATATAAGTGACCGTAGATTCACTCTACACTCTGAAGCGCAAGCCGTCGTCCGCATCAACTCGTTATGCGTGCGGCGGCTTGCGCTTCAGAGCGTACAGAAAGATGAAATCGCTGACCAGTTCCCTCACAGCTTTAGCTGGGTTTTTCACACACTGACTATGGACTTTATCGTACATCCAGCCCGGTATGATCCTGAGCGGGCGCACTATAACGCTTGCAGCATGCGCGCCTGCGGAATGGAGCCGAAGGTGCAATGTAGTAGGCGTCGCCGTGCCTGCACTGGTTAGGCTTTTGCGTCCCACTGTTCTCGTCGTAACCGGTAAAGTACATGAGGCCGCAACCAGCTTCCTTCGGGCAGGCTGGGGTGCTCAAACTCACCACTGTACTTCATACCTATTCGTTCCATGACCCGACGCGAGCGCTGATTGCCAGCCGTGGTAAAGGAGACAATCTCAGGAAACTCTAGTCGTTCAAATGCAATATTTAGCGCACCGCGAGCAGCCTCTGATGCATAACCTTTTCCCCAGAGGCCTGACGATAACCGCCAACCAATCTCGACACACCGGGAAAACGGCAATGTTGCTGTGGGTATGTGTAGCCCACAAAAACCACCAAAAGACTCGGCACCTTTCACCTCTAGTGCCCAGAACCCCCAACCGCGTTCCATGATAAGCGAACGAATCTTCTCTGCCATTTCGTTACTTGCCTGGCAACTCAGGGGTTCGGGAAAATACTCCATAACCTGTGGGTCCGCGTTCAGAGCCGCGAACGACTCGAAATCGCTTTCTTGCCATTGCCGCAGACGCAGCCGGTCGGTTTCAAATTCTATCAACTCTGCCATTGCAAGATGTGCCTTAGTTCTGAAGCCTAACGCCGGCAACATGGGCGCAGTGTAGTGGAGCATTTTTTGTGGTAAAAAGAGCGCAGCGATACCACAAAAAATGCGGAACGAAACTGCGTCCCGTGCTTGCCCTGGTTATTTGTTGCCTGTACAAAAGCGAATTACCTGCACCGCACCACTCAACTATTTTTTGACTTTGACCTTTAATGCACTGCAGCTGGCTAGTGCTTATGAACTCCGAACTTCAGTGGGCCTGCCCATCGGCTATGGATGCTGCCGTAGAACACACCGATTGTCACTCGAAGAATACACAGGCGGTTGTGGCAACGGAATCCATCACGACCTGAAACCACCATGACACCACAAAACTAATCGAAATCACGGCCCGATTACGGAACCGTGCTTCCTGAACTCAATCGCTGGCTTCATTCATCGCTACGGAGAAAAGGCAAACTCGAATAGATTGCGAATCCGCTAAAATTCATCACCATACTTTCCGAACGATCAATAGCAATGCCCTACTCGCCCGCGAAGCTGAAAATGTAAAACCTCTCGGTTTTAAAAAGGCTCTCAGCCTGCAAAAAAATAACGCCAAGGTCAGTGGGCCTGTGGAGTGGAGCGATTTTTGTGGTAAAAGGCGCGAAGCGACACCACAAAAATTGCGGAACGTAACTGGCTCCACTGCACCGCTTGGTTATAATTTGCTTGGGTAAAACGCTTTACCTGCACCGCCCACCAACTCGTACTTATTTTTGTCTTTTGTTGCATCGTGACTGGATAGAACTGTAAATTCTCGAAGGTAAGTGGGCCGACCTATCGAATTATGATGCTGCCGTAAATCAAGCTGTTTGTCACCGCAAGAATGCACACAAGGTTTGTGGCAACGGAATATACCACTCCCCGAATCAAATGCACCTCTGCGAAAATCTGCCACGTCCTCGATGTCCACGAACCACCCATGCACCCGGAACCAACTTGATAGGAACCACCATGAGGCCACAGCACCTAAACAAAACCACGGCCCGACTATGGGGTAGTGCTCCCTAAACTAAATCGCTAGCTCAGTCCAAATTGCGGAGACAATGCTAACTCTAGTTGATCACCTCTAGCTTTAAACTACTTAAAATTCTAACCGAACAAGCGGTAGCAACGCCCTACCGGACTTGCGAAGGTGTATATGTAAAACAGCTTGGTTTTAAAAATATTTGAACTGGCAATTTATAACGCCCACATCAGTGGGCCGCTGGAGTGGAGCCGTTTTTGTGCAACAATGAGCGAAGCGAATGCACAAAAACGGCGGAACGTAAGCGGCTCCACTGATGTGGGCGTTATAAATTGCTTGGGTAAAACGCATTGCCTGCACCGCCCACCAACTCGTATTTTGTTTTGTCTTTTGTTGCATCGTAATAGGATAAAACTGTTGAAGCCCGAATGTAAGTGGGCCGACCTATCGAGTTATGATGCTGCCGTAAGTCACACTGTTAGTCACCGCAAGAATGCACGCAAGGTTTGTGGCAACGGAATAAACCACGACCCGAATCAAGTGCACCTCTGTCAAGATATGCCACGTCCTCGATGTCCACGAACCACCCACGCACCCGGAACCAAGCCGATAGAAATCACCATGGAACCGCAACACCTGAACAAAACCACGGCCCGAATCTGGAGAAGTGCTTCTTGAATTAAGCCGCACGCTCAGTCCAAATCGCGGAGAAAAAACTAGCTCTAGATGATCGCTACCAGCTTTAAACTACTTAAATTGCCGACCGAACAAACGGTAGCAGCGCCCTATCCAACTTGCGAAGGTGTAAATGTAAAACTGCTTGGTTTTAAAAATATTTCAGCTTGCAAAGTTATAACGCCCACATCAGTGGGCCGCTGGAGTGGAGCTGTTTTTGTGCAACAATGAGCGAAGCGAATGCACAAAAACTGCGGAACGTAAGCGGCTCCACTGCATGTGATGGTTATAATTTGCTTGGGTAAAACGCATTGCCTGCACCGCCCACCAACTCGTATTTTGTTTTGTCTTTTGTTGCATCGTAATAGGATAAAACTGTTGAAGCCCGAATGTAAGTGGGCCGACCTATCGAGTTATGATGCTGCCGTAAGTCACACTGTTAGTCACCGCAAGAATGCACGCAAGGTTTGTGGCAACGGAATAAACCACGACCCGAATCAAATGCGCCTCAGCCAAAATTTGCCACGCCCTCGATGTCCACGAACCGCCCATGCACCCGGAACCAACTTGATAGAATCCACCATGGAGCCACAACACCTGAACAAAACTACGGCCCAACTCTGGGGCAGTGCTCCCTGAACTGAATCGTTAGCTCAGTCCAAATTGCGGAGACAATGCAAACTCTAGTTGATCACTTCTAGCTCTAAACTACTTAAAATTCTAACCGAACAAGCGGTAGCAACGCCCTATCGGACTTGCGAAGGTGTAGATGTAAAACCGCTTGGTTTTAAAAATATTTCAGCTCGCAAAGTTATAACGCCAAGGTCAGTGGGCCTGTGGAGTGGAGCGTTTTTTGTGGTAAAAGGCGCGAAGCGACACCACAAAAATTGCGGAACGTAACTGGCTCCACTGCACCGCCTGGTTATAATTTGCTTGGGTAAAACGCATTGCCTGCAACGCCCACCAACTCGTATTTGATTTTGTCTTTTGTTGCATCGTAATAGGATAAAACTGTAAAAGCCCGAAGGTGATTGGGCCGACCTATCGAGTTATGATGCTGCCGTAAATCACGCTGTTTGTCACCGCAAGAATGCACACAAGGTTTGTGGCAACGGAATAAACCACGACCCGAATCAAATGCATCGCTGCCAAAATTTGCCACGTCCTCGATGTCCACGAACCGCCCATGCACCCGGAACCAACTTGATAGGAACCACCATGGATCCACAACACCTGAACAAAACCACGGCCCGACTATGGGACAGTGCTCCCTGAACTGAATCGTAGCTCAGTGCAAATTGCGGAGAAACCACTAAATCTAGTTGATCGCCATCAGCTTTTCACTACTTAAAAAGCCGACCGAATAAACGGTAGCAATGTCCTACTACGCCCGCGCTAGAGTAAATGTAGGACCGCTTGGTTTTAAAATTATTTCAGCTCGCAAAGTTATAACGCCCCGGTCATTGGCCCAAACTGCGTGGTGTGAATTTGTGGTAAGGTGAACGAAGTGAACCACAAATTTGCGCCACGCAGTTTGGGTCCACGATGCACCGGTTTGTTATGACTTTTATCACAACTTTTTCGAAAAATAATCATGCACATATTTTCTATAAATATTCTGCAAAATTTCATTGTATGCAGAACAGTTAAACTCTGATTCTGGTACCAACACAGTATTTAATAGTGGCTTAACCTCGGGAATCGGAATACTTTCATGCGTTTTTAGTGCAGAACATATCTTTTTAGTTATCGGCTGTAGTCCATAGTCCTGATCGTACTCTGCAATCATGTCATTGAGATCGCAGAGTAAATAGATGATTGCTCCTTGCTTTACTAAAGTCTCATCAATTCCATGATTTACGCCAGAATTGTTTACCTCAAAATCCAAAAAATCAAAACCATTAAATTCCTCAGGATCGAGGTATATAGTTTGATCATTGGTTATTCCACCTTCATCAAGCAAATGGTAGTAAAGCAACAGCACGTTTGCCATTGCTTGATTTCCAATTTTATAGTTCGTACTGTCAATTATCATTTAGATCTGCTCGCCTAAATTCCAACTATGGTTGCAACGCGCTGAGCTCGATTCCGCATAACGCCCACATCAGTGGGCCGCTGGAGTGGAGCCATTTTTGTGCAACAATGAGCGAAGCGAATGCACAAAAATGGCGGAACGTAAGCGGCTCCACTGCATGTGATGGTTATAATTTGCTTGGGTAAAACGCATTACCTGCACCGCCCACCAACTCGTACATTGTTTTGTCTTTTGTTGCATCGTAACTGGATAGAACTGTAAAAGCCCGAAGGTAAGTGGGCCGACCTATCAAGTTATGATGCTGCCGTATATCGCGCTGTATGTCACCGCAAGAATGCACGCAAGGTTTGTGGCAACGGAATATACCACGACCCGAATCAAATGCACCTCTGCCAAAATTTGCCACGTCCTCGATGTCCACGAACCGCCCATGCACCCAGAACCAACTTAATTAGGAACAACCGTGAAACCACAACATCTGAACAAAACTACGGCCCGACTATGGGGCAGTGCTCCCTGAACTAAATCGCTACCTCAGTCCAAATAGCGGAGACAATGCTAACTCTAGTTGATCACTTCTAGCTTTAAACTACTTAAAATTCTAACCGAACAAGCGGTAGCAACGCGCTACCCCGCCTGCGCTAGAGTAAATGTAGGACAACTTGGTTTAAAAATATTTCAGCTCGCAAAGTTATAACGCCCACATCAGTGGGCCGCTGGAGTGGAGCCGTTTTTGTGCAATAATGAGCAAAGCGAATGCACAAAAACGGCGGAACGTAAGCGGCTCCACTGCATGTGATGGTTATAATTTGCTTGGGTAAAACGCATTACCTGCACCGCCCACCAACTCGTACTTTTTTTGTCTTTTGTTCCATCGTAACTGGATAGAATTGTAAAAGCCCGAAGGTAAGTGGGCTGGCCTATCGAATTGTGATGCTGCCGTAAATCATACCGCTTGTCACCGCAAGAATGCACTCAAGGTTTGAGGCAACGGAATAAACCACGGTCCGAATCAAATGCGCCTCAGCCAAAATTTGCCACGTCCTCGATGTCCACGAACCGCCCATGCACCCGGAACCAACCCGATAGAAAACACCGTGAAACCACAACACCTGAACAAAACTACGGCCCGACTCTGGGGCAGTGCTCCCTGAACTAAATCGTTAGCTCAGTGCAAATTTCGGAGAAACCACTAAATCTAGTTGATCGCCATCAGCTTTTCACTACTTAAAAAGCCGACCGAATAAACGGGAGTAATGCCCTACCCCGCCTGCACTAGAGTAAATGTAGGACCGCTTGGTTTTAAAAATATTTCAGCTCGCAAAGTTATAACGCCCACATCAGTGGGCCGCTGGAGTGGAGCTGTTTTTGTGCAACAATGAGCGAAGCGAATGCACAAAAACTGCGGAACGTAAGCGGCTCCACTGCATGTGATGGTTATAATTTGCTTGGGTAAAACGCATTGCCTGCACCGCCCACCAACTCGTATTTTGTTTTGTCTTTTGTTGCATCGTAATAGGATAAAACTGTTGAAGCCCGAATGTAAGTGGGCCGACCTATCGAGTTATGATGCTGCCGTAAGTCACACTGTTAGTCACCGCAAGAATGCACGCAAGGTTTGTGGCAACGGAATAAACCACGACCCGAATCAAATGCGCCTCAGCCAAAATTCGCCACGCCCTCGATGTCCACGAACCGCCCATGCACCCGGAACCAACTTGATAGAATCCACCATGGAGCCACAACACCTGAACAAAACTACGGCCCAACTCTGGGGCAGTGCTCCCTGAACTGAATCGTTAGCTCAGTCCAAATTGCGGAGACAATGCAAACTCTAGTTGATCACTTCTAGCTCTAAACTACTTAAAATTCTAACCGAACAAGCGGTAGCAACGCCCTATCGGACTTGCGAAGGTGTAGATGTAAAACCGCTTGGTTTTAAAAATATTTCAGCTCGCAAAGTTATAACGCCCGCATCTGTGGGCAACCGTAGTGGAGTAATTTTTATGGCAAAATGGAGCGTAGCGACTAGCCATAAAAATTGCGGAACGTAGGTTGCTCCACCAGCATGCATTTGTTATGCGCTGACGGGAACAATGTCACTACGCCACTACCAAACTTTCCACCATGGCTTGCGATGTAAACCAAAAACGTTATTTGCAATATTATTTAGCTCTAGTGCTTGTTGTTTTGACAGATAAAACCAAATACTCGCTTGACCATTGTCTTTTGGGTAAAAGTAATATCCAGGCTCTCTTAGGTCGTTAATTATGGCCTCAACAACGTCAGCATCAGCCCAGTCATTGTCTACCACCGGCTCAAATTTTCGTTCTACGCCATCGATTACATAATGTAACTCTGCATGCGATCCCTCAACATCTACAACATCGGTCAACTTTTCAATACATTTAGACCTTCCGCTTATACGATGGAATTGCCTAACAATATTAACGTAAGATCCGTTGCCTTCAATCGCTTCAACATCGAAATTCCATGCCTTATCACAGAAGAAGCGACCCCAAGGTTCTTCCTCAATCTCAATACCATAGACAAATAGAATTAAATCGAAAGGAGTACTTTCATACTCTTCTCTAGAGAATGATCTAAGCAGATCATCAGTAGAAACACCTTCGTTCAGAACCAAACCTATCTCAGACAGTTTTTCAATTTGATCTTCAAGTTTCATCGATTCTCTCTATTCGCATAACGCCTTGCACACCAGCCCAGTTGCGACGTACAAATATGTGGTAAAAGCGCAGCGACCGCATATTTGTGCGGCGTAACTGGGTCTGCGTGCTGCAACTTGTTATAGCTTTGATTGATTAAATATTGACAATAAAACTATCGCAATAATTATCCAGAGAATTAGATTTTTTAGAAATTGGCTTGAATTCGATTGAGCCGTATCAGCACCACCCAATTCTTCAATGCGATCAGACATGGCTTGAGCGTCAAAGTACCGGAGATAATACGAGGAATGGGAGATCTGAATCAAGGCTATTACTCCGCCAGCGAATAACGCACCAGCTAGAGCACTCAAGAACAAATCAAATTTATAGCTCTTCCAGGATATTTCAGGATCGATATAGATATATACTCCAATTAACAAAGCAATAAATACGAAAAATATAGCAATATATCTATATTTTTTCTTATGGGCATTTTCATTATCGAGATATCGTTGACACGCAATTAGAACACTCTTCTCTCTAAGCTCAACGCTATTTATTTCCATTTTGATTCCTAAATATTGGCACTTAGATGCTATAACGCCTTGCACACCGGCCCAGTTGCGTTGTGCCATTATTTGGTAAAGTGAGCGTAGCGAGCCAAATAATGGCGCGGCGTAACTGGGTCCGCGTGCTGCAAATTGTTATGCGCTTATCCATGCCATATTCGGCTCGCTGCTACTAAGCACATTGACACAACCGTTATTTGTTACTACAAACCATTCCCCAATCTCGACAGCTTTACTAAACCCAAGCATACCAGGTTGAGATATCTCACCATTTACCCACCCACCTGAAAGTATTTTGAAGACATGATAGGGCTTTGAGAATGCACCAGATGAAAAGTAATAGTGGAGATCTCCCTCATCAAGGAATCTAAACCCCCTTGCGTCTTCAAAACTGACTTCCATCATTCGTTCATAGCCACCTTCAGAAAGAGTCTCAATAATTATTTTGAGGCCATCCTTCAAATCGCTGATGCTTACAATGTCGCTTTCAAAACGCCTATCATCGTGCATCAGACCATATTCAATCGCTTGTATATTCATTCTTCAAATACTAGTTCTAAGCGCATCAATTTGTCACGAAGCCGACCGCGCATAACGCCCGGCTAATGGGCCGGAACGGAGTTGGTTGTTTTGTGCCAGCGTAGCTGAAAGGCACAAAGCAAGCAACGGAGTGCAGGTCGCATTGAGCCGATTGTTAGAAATTGACGCCACAAGAACCTTACCCCGTGTTTAAAATTTACCTTATTTTAAAAGAGCTTGCGTTTATTAAGTTAGAAATCATATGCAACCTGCGTAAGGCCACATTAGATCTTATACCTTAAGAATAACCAACATACTGCTACCAGCCTGCCTATTTTTACGACATTATGATTACTGATAGCTAAGATGCACAAGGTTTTTGATTTTTAATAAGCCCAAATCGTGCAAGGAATGATGAAAATACTTTGAACCACCACCTTGGTACTGCCCTGCTTTGTTTTATGCTTTTAATACAGCTTAAATCTTAAGCTTAATTCGAAGTTGCTTTGCTTCTAGTTTTTACATGTTCCGGATTTCTAACGCCGCCCACAGGGGCCGTAGTGGAGGCGAACGTTTTGTGCAAGCGTAGCGAAAAGCACAAAACGAGCGCCGGAACGGAGGTCCAAGCCGCAAAGCGGCTGAGCCTGATGGGCATTGTTATGCATTTTTACCATTAAATATTTCTGCTCTATATTTTTCTTTTACATCTAATGGATTAAATGCATGAAGTAATATTTCTGAAGGCGTTAATTTACCTTCTTCACGAGACGCGATAATTTTTTCTATATCTGATATTGACGTATTCTGATTTTCTAAAGCCACAGATACACTTGATATTTCCGATCGCCTAATCATAAATTTTTTTAATTGTTCAATACTCAACCCTGCATAATGTGCAGCTGCAATACAAGATGCTATATCTCTCGGAAAGTCGCCCTCGAATTCACAAGCTAGTGCTTTCCTATATTCCTCGTAATATTCGCTCAAAGTCATGTTCTACTTTTCCGATGCATAACGCTCGAGCTAAGCGGCAGTTTTTAAGTTGTGTTTTTGTGGAATAATTTTGCGAAGCAAAACCACAAAAGCACAACTTAAAAACTGTCCAGCCACGCAGTGGCGGTGCTTGAGCGACTTGTTAAATTACCCGCTATGCACCTTGATAATACAACCCAATGCCATACACACGACACTGGAACCTTAAACATTTTTGGAATAACCACTAACACTAACAGCCCGCCGCAATAAAGTATTGATACTGCCACTTAAAAACCAATGAACTATTATGCAAAGCAACTTAATACATGAAATACACTTTACGAAAGCACTACAAGCTATTTCCCAAAGTAAACAACTTGAACAAGAACTTTAAGAACCTATGCTACGAAATATGATAAAGCCAAATACAAAAGAGGCTGAAGCTTATTTAATTTAACGCCAAGGTCAGTGGGCCTGTGGAGTGGAGCGATTTTTGTGGTAAAAGGCGCGAAGCGACACCACAAAAATTGCGGAACGTAACTGGCTCCACTGCACCGCCTGGTTATAATTTGCTTTGGTAAAACGCATTGCCTGCACCGCCCACCAACTCGTATTTTGTTTTGTATTTTGTTGCATCGTAATAGGATAAAACTGTTGAAGCCCGAATGTAAGTGGGCCGACCTATCGAGTTATGATGCTGCCGTAAGTCACACTGTTAGTCACCGCAAGAATGCACGCAAGGTTTGTGGCAACGGAATAAACAACGACCCGAATCAAATGCGCCTCAGCCAAAATTTGCCACGTCCTCGATGTCCACGAACCGCCCATGCACCCGGAACCAACCCGATAGAAAACACCGTGAAACCACAACACCTGAACAAAACTACGGCCCGACTCTGGGGCAGTGCTCCCTGAACTAAATCGTTAGCTCAGTCTAAATTGCGGAGACAATGCAAACTCTAGTTGATCACTTCTAGCTCTAAACTACTTAAAATTCTAACCGAACAAGCGGTAGCAACGCCCTATCGGACTTGCGAAGGTGTAGATGTAAAACCGCTTGGTTTTAAAAATATTTCAGCTCGCAAAGTTATAACGCCCACATCAGTGGGCCGCTGGAGTGGAGCTGTTTTTGTGCAACAATGAGCGAAGTGAATGCACAAAAATGGCGGAACGTAAGCGGCTCCACTGCATGTGATGGTTATAATTTGCTTGGGTAAAACGCATTACCTGCACCGCCCACCAACTCGTACATTGTTTTGTCTTTTGTTGCATCGTAACTGGATAGAACTGTAAAAGCCCGAAGGTAAGTGGGCCGACCTATCAAGTTATGATGCTGCCGTATATCGCGCTGTATGTCACCGCAAGAATGCACGCAAGGTTTGTGGCAACGGAATATACCACGACCCGAATCAAATGCACCTCTGCCAAAATTTGCCACGTCCTCGATGTCCACGAACCGCCCATGCACCCGGAACCAACTTAATTAGGAACCACCGTGAAACCACAACATCTGAACAAAACTACGGCCCGACTATGGGGCAGTGCTCCCTGAACTAAATCGCTACCTCAGTCCAAATAGCGGAGACAATGCTAACTCTAGTTGATCACTTCTAGCTTTAAACTACTTAAAATTCTAACCGAACAAGCGGTAGCAACGCCCTACCCCGCCTGCGCTAGAGTAAATGTAGGACAACTTGGTTTTAAAAATATTTCAGCTCGCAAAGTTATAACGCCAAGGTCAGTGGGCCTGTGGAGTGGAGCGATTTTTGTGGTAAAAGGCGCGAAGCGACACCACAAAAATTGCGGAACGTAACTGGCTCCACTGCACCGCCTGGTTATAATTTGCTTGGGTAAAACGCATTGCCTGCACCGCCCACCAACTCGTATTTTGTTTTGTCTTTTGTCGCATCAAAATAGGATAAAACTGTTGAAGCCCGAATGTAAGTGGGCCGACCTATCAAATTATGATGCTGCCGTAAATCACGCTGTTTGTCACCGCAAGAATTCACTCAAGGTTTGTGGCAACGGAATAAACCACGATCCGAATCGAATGCACCTCTGCCAAAATTTGCCACGTCCTCGATGTCCACGAACCGCCCATGCACCCGGAACCAACCCAATAGAAAAAACCGTGAAACCACAACACCTGAACAAAACTACGGCCCGACTCTGGGGCAGTGCTCCCTGAACTGAATCTTTAGCTCAGTGCAAATTGCGGAGAAACCACTAAATCTAGTTGATCGCCATCAGCTTTTCACTACTTAAAAAGCCGACCGAATAAACGGGAGTAATGCCCTACCCCGCCTGCACTAGAGTAGATGTAGGACCGCTTGGTTTTTAAAAATATTTCAGCTCGCAAAATTATAACGCCGAACAACAGCGGCCGAACGCAGCGCAGCGGTTTTTGTGGTAAAAGAGCGAAGCGATACCGCAAAAATTGCGGAGCGTAGAGAGGTCCACGATTGCGAAGCAATAGGTGCTGCTTGTTTTTGTTATGCATTTGATTCATTACTCTCGATAGACTTTATAGCAAGTTCAATTTTTGGTAATAGTGCTTCATGTATCCTATTTACTTGAGCAATGTGTTCTGGTCGGAGACGAATATACTCGTTTTCGAAGCCACCAATAGCATTAGTTCCAGCTAATAATCTAATTCGATATGGTATTTCATAAACTAGAAGATACGCTTCTACTATATGCTTGATTTCTTCTGTTTCTAAAATGCCAATCGAACTAAGTAGCGCGTCGTATACGCTGGTTTGTACTTTGTTTTGTAGTAAGGCATGTTGTTTATTGTCATAGTCTTTAGTTTGCTTGATTCTATTTTCAAAAGTTTCTTTTGTTATACAGAGTTCAGCTTTTAAAGCGCTCCTTAAAGCTTGTCTTTGGTGCATTAAATCTCGATTATGATGGCTTCTTTGAATATGGGCATTCGCCAACATAGTACATATAACCCCGGTAAATCCAATTATACCGGCAACAAGTATTTGATAGGTCTTGAGTATCTCTACTAGATATACCATATGCGCTTAATAAAAGTTTTAGCTCAATCTAAATGGTTTTTGGTTCTGTTTGCATAACGCCTTGCTAAGGGGCAACCGAAACGCAGTGTAGGTTGTCCCGCGGAGGCCGCGCTTTTTGCGGCCGGAGTGAACTTGAGCAATTTGTTATGCGTATACTGGATAGAAGCCCGAATGCTGCGCACCATTATCACCTATATGATCCCACGCCGCTTTGTCAGCGACAAAAATATGATTTTTAATTTTAGCACCCTCCAAACCTAATAGAGCACCTGCCGGAACCCAATATTTATCGCCAGTGCGGAACATATTTGGAACAGTAGCACCGCAGCAGCTACAAAAAGAACAGCTGTAACCTGATGGCTTGCTATAAGTTTTGATTTTATCTTGACCGGAAAGCCACCTGAAGTTTGGTGCGCTTGCGAACGTACCCGTTTGAGATGATGAACCAGTTTGCTGCTGGCATATTGTGCAATGGCACTGATAGAGAGTTTCGATTTTTTCATTTACTTCGTACGAAACTTCGCCGCAAACACATTTTCCTTTATTCATTTGGCACTTACTTCCTTTTTACGCATAACGCCGTGGTCAGTGGACCAGTGTAGTGGAGCAAAATTTATGGTAAAAAGAGCGTAGCGATACCATAAATTTTGCGTAGCGTAACTGGTTCCACTGCACCACCTTGTTAAATGCTGCTGGCACATAACTTTTTAATCCACGTGTTTTTCGATTATTTCAGTAGTACATAGTGCGCCACAGACTTTACAGTTGCCACTAATGAACTTGCGACCATCCTCAACATATAGTTCTGGATCATTGATTCCAAGATCAGCCTCGCTACATTTACTACACCATGTATCACTCAGATATATACCCCTCTCTATCTCGGGCAATTCTTCAATGCTGATGATTTCCTTCATATTCTCTTGGGCTTTTAACAGCTTACTCAAATGTTAACTATTTACGTGCATGATACTGATCTGAGTTGACCATGATATTAAATATACTCTCTATTAGCTCACTGCTCTCCGAATAGATTGTAGTGCCCGCAAACTCATCAAACTCTTGGGAAAGATTGAATATACCATGCTCAGTGTGTACCTCATCAATAAATTGTGCCGGGCCAACAGATGCAAAGATACGCTCGTTGTTACTGATACCAAGGATCTCTATAAGCTGTAGAAATTTCTGCTCATCAAAGCCTTCATCTCCATTTATCCAGATCGAAAAGCTACGATCACCGTTCTTTTGTATTTTTGCGATCTCGATGCTCATAGACATTTAACGCCCACATCAGTGGGCCGCTGGAGTGGAGCCGTTTTTGTGCAACAATGAGCGAAGCGAATGCACAAAAACGGCGGAACGTAAGCGGCTCCACTGCATGTGATGGTTATAATTTGCCTGGGTAAAACGCATTTCCTGCACCGCCAACCAACTCGTATTTTATTTTGGCTTTTGTTGCTTCATAACCGGATAGAATTATTGAAGCTCGAAGGTAAGTGGGCCAGCCTATCGAGTTATGATGCTGCCGTATATCACGCTGTTTGTCACCGCAAGAATGCACGCAAGGTTTGTGGCAACGGAATAAACCACGACCCGAATCAAATGCGCCTCAGCCAAAATTCGCCACGCCCTCGATGTCCACGAACCGCCCATGCACCCGGAACCAACTTGATAGAATCCACCATGGAGCCACAACACCTGAACAAAACTACGGCCCAACTCTGGGGCAGTGCTCCCTGAACTGAATCGTTAGCTCAGTCCAAATTGCGGAGACAATGCAAACTCTAGTTGATCACTTCTAGCTCTAAACTACTTAAAATTCTAACCGAACAAGCGGTAGCAACGCCCTATCGGACTTGCGAAGGTGTAGATGTAAAACCGCTTGGTTTTAAAAATATTTGAACTGGCAATTTATAACGCTGAGCACACTGGCAATAGGGCGTGCGGAGATTGCGTGATAAAATCGCGCAGCGATTCACGCAAGATTCGTGCGTCCTATTGTCCATGTGCTGCGCCTCGTTATGCGGTGACTCCAATTTACTTACCAACATTGATTGCCTGACTTATTATCGACTGAATTTCCTCTGCTGTAAGCTTTGATAGTTCTTCGTAAGCAGACTTGGTTGCGGATTTGGTTCCAGTTCCTTCACCATTTACAACATAGCCACCATTTTTTATAAATATTGTGAAGTAAAAAGGCATAGCTGGATTGCCTGGTGCGCTTACAACGACAATATTTTTCTTGTCGCTACATGCATAAACGTCCCAGGTATTGCCGCCATAGGATTTCTGAATCGGCCCAACGTTACATTCCAACGGCGCTGAATATGATGCAGATGGTATTAAAAGCAATAGCAATATGTGAATTTTAGCAATATTCATAACGTTATCCGATTATCCAAATTACAATTTCAGGAACCCTGAACTGAAGCTGTGTCCGCATAACGCCCACATCAGTGGGCCGCTGGAGTGGAGCTGTTTTTGTGCAACAATGAGCGAAGCGAATGCACAAAAACGGCGGAACGTAAGCGGCTCCACTGCATGTGATGGTTATAATTTGCTTGGGTAAAACGCATTACCTGCACCGCCCACCAACTCGTACTTTATTTGTCTTTTACTCCATCGTAACTGGATAGAACTACAAAAGCCCGAAGGTAAGTGGGCTGGCCTATCGAATTGTGATGCTGCCGTAAATCATACCGGTTGTCACCGCAAGAATGCACCCAAGGTTTGTGGCAACGGAATAAACCACGATCCGAATCAAATGCACCGCTGCCAAAATTTGCCACGTCCTCGATGTCCACGAACCGCCCATGCACCCGGAACCAACTTGATAGGAACCACCATGGAGCCACAACACCTCAACAATACCACGGCCCGACTATGGGGCAGTGCTCCCTGAACTAAATCGCTAGATCAGCCAAAACAGCAGAGACAATGCTAACTCTAGTTGATCACTTCCAGCTTTAAACTACTTAAAATTCTAACCGAACAAGCGGTAGCAACGCCCTACCGGACTTGCGAAGGTGTATATGTAGAACCGCTTGGTTTTAAAAATATTTGAACTGGCAATTTATAACGCCTGCAGCAACGGCCGACTGAAAGGAGGTCCAGCCCCGAAGGGGCGATGTTGCCTGTACTTGTTATGTGTTTATACGTTAATCTCACCTGAACGCCAGCCTGCCACTAAACTTGCAATATTAATTGCCTTTAGCTCATAGTCATTATCTATTGGATAGTAAGCCCAAATACCTGGTTGCCTTTCGCGATAACAAAATTCAATGCCATCTGCTCCTGCATGACCTACAACCAAGTGTGTGTTTTCTCTTGAAACGTACGCTTCATTAATTGGTAGTACAAGTTGAAGGTATGATTCTTTGTCATAGTAGCCCTTCGCATATTCTCCCCTCGCGTACTCTTCACATTTGAATTTTTGAATTGTATCTACTGTAATCATTCAATACTCAATTACACATAACGCCTCGCTCACTGGCGCAAAAAGCGGAGCTAATATTGTGGTAATGTGGAGCGAAGCGTAACCACAATATTAGCTCCGCTTTTTGCGTCCATGTGCAGCGATTTGTTAGGCTCTTAGTTGATTCTCGTCCAGAACGTCATGTTCACAGATTCTTTTTCAAGAAGCTCTAAGTATTCCAGTGCTACTGGGTTACCTAGCCATTGCTGACAATATTCCTCAGCTTTTTCCTGCGAACTGGCAATGGCCACATCTGCATAGATACCATCAGTTCCACGAACTAGAAAATGGAGGATGAGTTCCTCCTGTCGGCTAAGAAACTCTGACTCTACTTTATTCGAGAGTTCTATTAATCTTGTTTCTGTCATACCTTCTTTAAGTCTGAACGTTGCAAACTCCATTCCGCCAATGCTATCAATGCTGCCATTCTCTATCATATCAATGCCTCTGTTCTTGGTTTGAATGCCAACTATAAGGCTTGCTACTGACACCACCGTGTCAGTCAATAGCCGCACTTCTAAGTGCAATGTATGCGGACAGAGAAACGTCTCCAGGTAAAACGCCAGCCTGTTCACTAAGCTCTAGTTTGGTTATGCGGTCAACTCTGAGGTCTCTATAATCGCCACGTAGCTCGCACCAACAGCCCAGTGTCCATTTACCGCCCCAATAGAATAGCCCCAGAGGAAATACTGTTCTATCCGTCACAGCCTTTGAGTGCGATTTATAGGTAATCCTCAGCCAACATCCAGATGATATTGCTGCATGGGCTTCTCCCCACACCAGATAAGCCTCGGATTGATGGTGGTTTGCTAACACTCGAACTACTCTGTCTTGATGAGCAATCATCTGTGACTCACTCGGCAATGCCGCTTCAATTTTGGACAAGAGAGAATGTGCCGACGCCGCAAATGTCTTCCCGGTCAACGATGCCGTCAGGCTCACTCCCACAATCAGAGCTTCCAGCTCCCCTTGCGACAATTGCAAGGGAGGCAATTCAAACCCCTCTGACAAGCGGTATCCAACACCAGGCTCACCGTAAATGGGTATTCCGGCTAGAGATAAATCGTCAACATAGCGATAAATAGTTCTCTCAGATACATTCAACCGTTCAGCCAATTGTCTTGCGGTAATTGGTTGGTGCCTACGCAGAATATTCGTAAGCTGAAAAAGTCTATCTGATTTCCGCACAATCTATCCTTGCCAACTCTGACAGCCTAACGCCCACATCAGTGGGCCGCTGGAGTGGAGCCGTTTTTGTGCAACAATGAGCGAAGCGAATGCACAAAAACGGCGGAACGTAAGCGGCTCCACTGCATGTGATGGTTATAATTTGCCTGGGTAAAACGCATTGCCTGAACCGACCACCCACTCATACTTTGTTTTGTATTTTGTAGCATCGTAACTGGACAGAACTGTAAAAGCCCGAAGGTGAGTGGGCCGACCTATCGAATTATGATGCTGCCGCCAATCACGCTGTTTGTCACCGCAAGAATGCACTCAAGGTTTGTGGCAACGGAATAAACCACGACCCGAATCAAATGCGCCTCAGCCGAAATTTGCCACGTCCTCGATGTCCACGAACCGCCCATGCACCCGGAACCAACTTGATAGGAACCACCATGGAGCCACAACACCTGAACAAAACCACGGCCCGACTATGGGGCAGTGCTCCCTGAACTAAATCGTTAGCTCAGTCTAAATTGCGGAGACAATGCAAACTCTAGTTGATCACTTTTAGCTTTAAACTACTTAAAATCCTAACCGAACAAGCGGTAGCAGCGCCCTATTCAATTTACGAAGGTGTAGATGTAGAACCGCTTGGTCTTAAAAATATTTGAACTGGCAATTTATAACGCCAGCAACATGGGCGCAGTGCAGTGGAACCATTTTGCGGTAAAGTGAACGCAGTGAACCGCAAAATGGTGGAGCGTAACTGCGTCCCGTGCTTGCTTTGGTTATGAACTTTTGCACTCTCTGGTTAATTATAGGCATCTGTTTGCATCTGCTTAAGTCCTCGATACTGATCCATGGCTGCGGACGTTAAACCATAATAGGTATGCTCGCCTCGAAATCTAATATCGTTTTTCTCATCAAAAGCGGAAGTTATTTCCTCTAAACTAGGAGTAAATAGGCCTCGTTTTTCTCTTAATGCCACTAATTTTTGACTTTGAAATAAGTCGTGAAGTAACGCGGTTAATTCAACCCGACTCAAGCCATGAGATGAATTGTTCATCAATTCTTCAATATCCGGCCTAACCAAATCAGATATACGTGTAAACAATTCATCTACATATTCATATACTTTCAAAGTTGCGAAATCTTGTTTATTCATGGTATTTGCTAGATATTTTCATAACGCCAAGCTAACTGGCGTGTGGAGTGGAGGTAATTGTGTGCAATAATGAGCGACAGCGAATGCACACAATTGCCGGAGCTCCACACGTCCACGTTGAGCGCCTTGTTATGCAAACCTGGCCAACCTATACGTACACGATTTTAACGCAACTGATTGCCCTGTCACTCACAGCCTTCCGCGAGTATAAGATTGCTTGTTGTGGTCGCTTTACGTAACGAAAATAGCTGCTGAGCTTCTGGATCATTCAAAAACTCTTTCGCTGCAATCTTCGTAGGGAACTCCAAAACTACCAATCTTTGAGGTAACCAGGAACCTTCCATCAACTCTGGTTCTACTCCTTGAACGATATATCTACCACCGTGCTTTTTTATGAATTCAGGAATTTTTTGAACATATTCCATAAAGCCAGAAAGCTCATTTATAGCCAAGTCTAAAACCAGATATCCTTTCATTACTTCTCCTAATCAGTGTTCAAAACTAAATATTGCATAACGCCCACATCAGTGGGCCGCTGGAGTGGAGCCGTTTTTGTGCAACAATGAGCGAAGCGAATGCACAAAAACGGCGGAAAGTAAGCGGCTCCACTGCATGTGATGGTTATAATTTGCCTGGGTAAAACGCATTGCCTGAACCGACCACCCACTCATACTTTGTTTTGTATTTTGTAGCATCGTAACTGGACAGAACTGTAAAAGCCCGAAGGTGAGTGGGCCGACCTATCGAATTATGATGCTGCCGCCAATCACGCTGTTTGTCACCGCAAGAATGCACTCAAGGTTTGTGGCAACGGAATAAACCACGACCCGAATCAAATGCGCCTCAGCCGAAATTTGCCACGTCCTCGATGTCCACGAACCGCCCATGCACCCGGAACCAACTTGATAGGAACCACCATGGAGCCACAACACCTCAACAATACCACGGCCCGACTATGGGGCAGTGCTCCCTGAACTAAATCGTTAGCTCAGTCTAAATTGCGGAGACAATGCAAACTCTAGTTGATCACTTTTAGCTTTAAACTACTTAAAATCCTAACCGAACAAGCGGTAGCAGCGCCCTATTCAATTTACGAAGGTGTAGATGTAGAACCGCTTGGTCTTAAAAATATTTGAACTGGCAATTTATAACGCCTAGCTCACCTGCAACCTTTGCGGAGAGCATTTTGTGTATAATGGAGCTACGCGACATACACAAAATGAGCGTAGCAAAGGTTGTCAGCGTGCAGCTAATTGTTATGTTTACTTTCACGATCCTGTCTCCTCTAGTACAGAATCAATTATTTTCTCAATCGTCTCATACTTAACTTCAAAAAACTCGCGCCCATTATTGAGGCGGTAAGGAGAAAGCATCATGTGCAACTCTGTTTCCAGCCTTCTTGCTTCTCTATGCTTCCAGGATTTCACTACAACAAAAGCCAACGGAACACCTGTTGCAGTAGAAAGTTGTTTTGCGCGTTCGTGAGAGCAGCCGTTGGTATATCCTACTTTGTAGATCTGCTCTTTCATGGCTGAACACCGGAGAACGTAAAGCTCACCCTCATCTGAATCAAGTTGTTTTTCTGAAGCTTCTTTGACTGCTTCTGCTGCCTCAAGGTATTCAGTTATTTTTAACCGAGCAGAAGATAATGTGTCTTTAAGATAGATATCGAATCCCTCTTTTGAACCAGTAGCCTTCCATTTACTTGAGGATGCAACCCAGGTCTTTCCACGTACGGAATTACCATGCCTATCGACGCCCACCTGATCGCCTTCCAGTTTCCGCCAATGTCCTTCTGTTTCAATCTCATAGTGAGGTAGAATTACTTTTGTGATTGCAGCGTTCGGCATATGATTACTAGATTCTAGAGAAGGGATCACTATGTAATCTCCTTTTAGTCCTTTGCCACCTTTTTTCTTAGACATCCTTCTTTTCGAGGCAGCTTGAACCTCCTTGTTGAGAGCGATACGGGAGCTGAAATACTCAGGAAGCTGGAAAAGGCCTTCCGCCAACGACCATAAAACAGCTGCACGATCAAATCTCTCCAGCATCGTCTCTATAATCTGTCCTTTATTGTTCGTGCCTGTCATAGAGTCGATAACTTCTGGGTCATCGCATATCACATCAAACGAATTCTCATATTCTGCCAAATAGCAGCGCGACAAATGCTTCGTTTCATTAAGGTCAAACTCTCCTGAAATTATTGTTCTTATATGAGTCTCTGTAGTTTCTAAGGGAATTGGTTTCCCTAAAGTACCTCCTGACTCAGATATACACTCTTCTAGGAACTTTTTTTTCCACGGTGGAACACTGTTAATATCGACTTCTGGCTGATCAGAAGACCTCAATTCCCACTCGTCATCACCAAGCGACTCACCACCTATAAGATACCAAAATATAGAAGGCCCCCTCCTGATAATAGAAAAACCTGCGATGACAAACTCTCTTCCGTCTCCGTACAAGAACGAAATATCCGTTATCTCACCACATACTGAGAAGTGATATATTTGATCTTGAGGGAGACCCAAAAGCGAGGATACTTGAAAATCAGCGCACTCTTGCGAGGTTATGTATTCAAAAAAATCCTCTGCATGAAACAAATGATTAAACTCATTTTCAATTTCAGTATAAGGTGCTGCACCGTCAATTAATTTGATATGTAAAAACGGCTCAAAATAATTAAAACTTATTGGCTGGTTGTAGATTCCAGATGATGCATATCTATGAGTATATTCAATAGCAAGCTCTCGTAATATTTTATCAGCAGGAAATTTTTTCCCTGAGCGCTTAAGTTTTGACAATATATTGTTGTATTTTTTTGCTATTATTTTTGCACCAGAAGCAAGCCTTCTTCTCTCTGATCTTGGAAGTCCTTCCAGAACACTACCTGATCCACTACCTTTTTTATAATTTCTATGATCGACAGCTCCAATTGGATTAATTTTTCCGAGTTCACTTAGCCTGTCCTTTTTACTAGACACTATGATTTCCTTGCTTTTTTATTTGCATTGTCGTGAGAGCCCGTCGAACATCAGGGAAAAACATAACGAGAGTAGATATATGGAATCGTTAAGAAAGTTGGCGGTCAGCTTGCGCAGCAAGATGGGTGACAACTTTTAGATTCCATATCATCTGGTTGTTATATTGCGCTCGTCCCTCGGTG
>NZ_VRKW01000023.1 GCF_009746715.1 Ketobacter sp. MCCC 1A13808 | reverse complement strand
AGGGGTTCTGTGGAAGAACCGACAAATTTGACAAGTTTGGCTCTAACACGATCATAGCGAGCCCTGGAGTTGCTTAAACTGCCCCTGGATCATCGCCTTTTCCTGAAGTATTACCTTGTTCTCGTCAGTCAGAAATGCAATCTTGTCCTGGCAGGCTTTTAGTTCGGCTTTGGTGGTCTCCAATACTTGAGCTGACACAGCCAATTCCTTGCTCACATCTGCTTTTTGGGTGGTGATCACTGCCATGTTTTCCGCCATTTGTTCATTTTTATGCTGGGAATCCCGATACTTCGTCACGGCGTCTTCAAGCTCGCGCTTCAGACCCTGGATATCTTCTATCTTTCCGTTTAGCTCCCTGTTTAGCGTTGCATTGGCTTGTTCAAGTTTACCGGCGTTGCTTTGTAACTGTGCATTAGCATCAAATAACTCAGACGCTTTGGACTCGGCTTGGGTGAGCCGGTGTTGCAGATCACGAATCTGATCTTTTAATCCCTGAATAACAGTGCGAAACTGTTCGCGCTCCTGCTGACGGTCTTCCGCTGTGCGCTGCTGATAGTGTTCAAAGTGCTCTCGAATATCCTTGTTTTCCTGCTTGAGTTCAGCAACGCTTCCCTTCAGTTCAGTAGTCCTCGCAATCGCTTCGTCTCGTTGGGACTCGGCTTTAACCAGGCTGATACGCGCACCTTCCAGAAACTTTTTTTCCTCACCTTTTTCTTTGTTTTGCCGCTCAATCTGGCTTTCAAGATCTTGTTGTCGAGCAGTAAGCTGCGCGATTGTGTTTTTGGAATCGGTCAACTCTTTACGAAGCTCGTTATTGAAACCTTCAAATTCCTGACGGGCCTGCTCGATACGATGGTCGGCCATTTGTTGTACCCGCTCATACAGCGACTTTACCACTTCGATTAAGTCGTTCGGTAGCCCGCCGATATCGGCCGCCTCTCCGTTATCTGATCGCCAACGTTTGAGCAGTGGTGCGATGGTGCTTTTGCTGCCGGTTCCGAGGTGTTCACGCACCCGGTCTACAGTAGGTTCTTGGCGCTGACTTTTGATCGCTTCAGCGGCTTTGGCAACGTCGTGGTAAGTGACACCGGCACGGGCCATGTGGATTCCTCTCAGATTATTTAATAACGTATTATGTAACACGTAAAATAACATTATATTGATGTTTTTCAAATACGATTGAATTTCAAATTCTAACCAACGATAATGACCATTATCGTTGGTTATGATAATCAGGCATAATTTTTTCACTTGTAACGCCGGTACATAGCCGCCTTTTGAGCGACCGCGATAGGAATTCGATTCATGCACAGCAAACCACCCAAATTGACCACTGACTTATCATTACGTAATGAGCGATCATATCAGATTGCCCATCGGGAATCCGAAGCGCTGCGTCACTATCTCCAGGCAGCCACCTCTGACAACACGCGCAAAGCGTATCGCTCGGCCATTCGCCAATTCGAAAAATGGGGTGGCCGACTGCCTACCGACAGGGATACTGTCGTGCGCTATCTACTGATCAAAGCTGAATCTCTCAACCCTCGGACACTGGATCTCCACCTGACGGCCATCGGCCAATGGCACTACTACCAGGGAGTCGCTGATCCAGTAAAAGATCCTCTCGTGCGCAAAACGATGGAAGGCATCCGCCGCACTCACGGCCAACCCAAACGCAAAGCCAAGGCGCTGCGCCTGGAGCACATCGCACAGATGGTAAAGCATCTCCAGCAACTACCAGATAGCAAGAAGAAGTATCGGGATATCGCACTGGTGCTAACGGGCTTCTTCGGGGCGTTTCGTCGCAGCGAGTTGCTCGCAATACAAGTCACGGACCTGGTGTGGGAGCCTGAGGGCTTGATCATTCGGCTGCCCCGTTCCAAGACCGATCAGCAAGCTACTGGCTTAGTGCGAGCCCTGCCTTTTGCAGGGAATCCAACCTGTTGTCCAGCCAGAGCAATAAAGCAATGGATGGATACCGCTGATATAGCGATTGGTCCGCTGTTTCGGCCGGTCAATCGCTGGGATCAGGTTCAAGCCAGGCAATTGAATCCTGGGGCAATCAATGATGTGCTCAAAACCCTTGGTAAAGCCTGTCAGTTCGATTTTGTCCCCGAACTGAGCAGTCACAGTTTTCGTCGCGGCCTCTCTACCTCGGCGGCTCGGGAACGCGTGGACTATGAACTGATTAAAAAGCAAGGAGGTTGGAAAAGTGATGCTACCGTTTGGGAGTACATTGAGGAAGGACAGCAGTTCAACAATAACGCGTCAGTCATTCTGATGGAAAAAATGAGTTTGCTGCTGAACGCTGAATCTCCAAAAAAGGGAAAGTAAACAGGATCGAAATCATCTCGGTGCGAACATGATAATGCCCATCCCTACCAGAGTGACGGCCACGCCAACAAAATCCCATAGGTGCGGGCGAATCCCATCCACACCCCATAGCCACAGCATGGCTGTCGAAACATAGACGCCGCCATAGGCGGCATAAACCCGGCCCGCGGTGGTTGGATGAAGAGACAGTTGTAGTTGAACAAATATGTTTGTAACCGTAACAAATAAGTCTGTAACTAAAACGGTGGAATGCAGGCTGTAGCGTGATTTAAGGCGAAAATCGTTCATTCAGTTACAAATATAATTTTCGGTAAGGCATATCTGACGACGGTAGAATCGGGGCTCCAGCACTGTCCAGTTACAGACTTATTTGTTTGCCCACAACAGTAACCAGGCAAACAACGCCAGGCTGAACGCAGCCGGCAGCAGAACCCATGCGGATGCCGATTTCTTCAGCCAGAGGTATGGCAGGTAGCAGCCGACTATTTCCGCAATAGCTGTGATGATAAACAAACCGAGCGTGTAGAGGATGGACATACGAAGTTCTCTTGTTAGTGCTGATCCGTTTGGCTGGGCACGGGTTGATCCCGGCAAGCTTCTTCGGGCAGTTCGATTTCAATTGTGGTGTGAGCCAGCGGGTATTGTTCGAGCGCCATAGCAATGGATTGTTTGATGGCACAGTATTCGTCAGGGCCAAAAACTCCCTCGTGATCCGCTACGATATGGGCCGTCAATACATGCTGTTCACCATCCAGGGACCAGAGGTGCTGGTGATGAATTCCGCTGATGCCATTAATGCCAATTAGTGTTCGCCGGATCTCTTCGTGAAGCGCCTTATCTGGAACAGCCTGAAAGAAAAGCTTGCAGGTTACCCAAAGATTCCGACACACATTAAACAGAATAAAGAGAGTAAACCCCACCGATAACAATGGGTCGAGAATAGGCCAGTCGGCAAACTGCAAAACGATTGAAATAATCAGCACTGCCACCCACCCCAGCACATCTTCCAATAAATGCCAGTTCAATACCTTTTCGTTCAGCGTATTTCCCTTGCTAAGGCGATAAGCAGCAATACCGTTGACGGTGACGCCCAGAATCGCCAGCGCTAACATGCCCTCGGTGACGGGCATCACTGGATTGGCCAGTCGGGGAATTGCTTCGCCTAATACCCACAGCGATCCGGCAATCAATACCAGGCCGTTGATCAGGGCGCCGAACAGGGACAACCGCCGGTAGCCATAGGTGAATTCGGTGTCGGCGGATTTACGTCCCAGCCGGTTCAGGAACCAGGCGCTGCCAATGGACAGACTGTCGCCCAGATCGTGCACCGCATCGGCCATGATAGCCGTGCTGTTGGTGAGCCAGCCGCCGATGAATTCGATGATGGTAAAGCCCACGTTAAGAAAGAACGCCATTGCTATGCGGCTTGCACTTTCATCTTTGTGGTGTGAATGATCGTGTTGATGCATGAGCAACCCTTACACAATAAATGTACCTGCCCTGACCGTAACGATAAGGGCAGGCACAACGTTTATGCCATGTCGCTTAACTTGCCTTTTGAAAACCAGGCAAACAGCACCGGCAATACAAACAGCGTCAAGAACGTAGCGGTTACCAACCCGCCCACGATCACACTCGCCAGAGGCTTTTGGATTTCTGCGCCGACACCATTCGACAGCAGCATGGGGATCAGGCCCAGTGCCGAGGTAATAGCAGTCATCAACACGGGCCTTAGCCTTGAAACCGCTCCATCAAACACCGCATCCGATACTTTAAGGCCGTCCGCAATCCGTTGATTGATGCTTTCCACCATGACAACGCCATTCAGTACAGCGACCCCGAACAGGGTGATGAAGCCCACTGAGCTGGGTACCGACAGATACTGGCCGGAAATCCAGAGTGAAAACACGCCACCAATCACCGCCAGCGGGACATTCACCAGAATCAGCATGGCCTGGCCAACCGAGGCAAAGGCAAAATAAAGCAACAAGGCAATTAATCCCAGCGAAACCGGCACCACCAGTGCTAAACGCTTTTGCGCTCTCTGCTGGTTTTCAAACTGGCCACCGATATCGACGGAATAGCCGGTGGGCAGGTCCACTTGCTCCACAATCGCCTGACGAATATCGGCAACCACGCTGCCCATGTCCCGTCCCTGAACATTGGCCTGAATTACAACCCGACGCTGCACGTCATCACGACGTACCTGCGGTGGTCCAGATGCGATACTGACTTCCGCCACATCCCCTAGGCGTACCCAGGCACCTGACGGGGCCTGTAAGCGCAGATCGGCAATGGTTTCACGGTCTTCGCGAAACCGCTCGGCGAGCCGCACGTAGATGTCGTAACGCTCGTTGCCATTGATGATCTGGCCGGCACTGGCACCTCCCAGCCCTTCGCGTACCAGCTCCATCACGTCGCCCACGGCCAGACCGTAACGGGACAAAGCTCTGCGGTTCGGCTTCACCACCAGTTGAGATTCACCGGCGATCTGCTCCATGGCCACATCGCGCGCCCCTTCGATTTCTTTCACTGCGGCCTCAATGGCCTGGCCCTTTTCGGCCAGCACGGCAAGATCGGGACCAAACAACTTGATGGCCAGCTGCGCTTTGACGCCCGAGAGCAACTCGTCCACACGGGTTGCGATGGGTTGCGAGAAGTTGAGCAGTAAGCCTGGGTGTTGCTCCAGTTTCTGTTCCATCAATGACTGGAGTTCATAACGGTTGTCTGCACTGGTCCATTCCGGCACCGGTTTAAGGCCAATATAGATCTCGATGTTATTCACCGGCTCAGGATCGCCGCCGATTTCAGCCCGGCCAATACGTGACAGTGCATAGGTTACCTCTGGGAACTCCATCAACTTGGCCTCCAGTTTGGGGGCCACTTCCAGCGCGGTATCCAGACTGGAAGAAGGCGCCAGGGTGACGCGCAGATTAATGGTACCCTCCTCCAGTTCAGGCACGAATTCGGTACCCAAGCGGGGCAGAACCAACGCGGCCGCTACCACCATAATGGCAGCGACACCCACCACCACTTTGCTGTGTCCCATCGCCCAGGCTAAACCTTTACGATAGAGCAGATCGAGCGGCTTCAATACAAAGCTCTCGCGTTGGCGAACCCCCCTGCGAAAGAGATAGGTTGCTAGTGCAGGCACGATGATCAGGGCCACCAACACCGCCGAGAGCATGGCGAGCATGATACTGATGGCCATGGGTTGAAACAGTTTGGCTTCGACACCTTCAAAGCTGAACAGTGGCATGAAGACAACCAGAATAATGGCCGTGGCAAAAAAGATGGGGCGAGCGACTTCCTTACCGGCTTCCTGCAGGCGCAAGGCAATACCATGACGGTCGTGGGCCGCATCAACAGGGTCCACGTCATCGGAATCCACCCGCGATTGTCTCTGGGTATCATGTTCAGCATCCGGGTGCGTCAGATGTTTAAACATGTTCTCCACCATTACTACGGAGCCATCCACCAACATGCCAATGGCGACCGCAATCCCCCCCAGCGACATCAGATTGGCCGACAATCCGAACCAAGCCATCACCATTAAAGCGATTCCAATAGATATCGGGATGGACATCAACACCAGAAAGGTGGCGCGCAGGTTCATCAGGAATAGCGCAAGGATCACGACGATGAAAATAAACGCCAGCAGCAGGGCATTGACCACGGTCTGTACGGCCTGGGTGATCAAATCCGCCTGATCGTAAAATGCCTCGAAGCGAACACCTTCCGGTAATGCCTGGTTAATACGCTCAATGCGTGCATTGACTCCATCAATGGTGGCCTTGGTGTTGGCCCCCATGCGCTTGAGCACGATGCCGGACACCACCTCGCCGAGATTCTCCACCTTGTCGTCGGCGTTCTTGCGCGTCATGGTCACCGCTCCCTGACGGATCTCACTGCCCAGGGCCACTTGCGCCACGTCGGACACGGTGATCGTAGTACCGTCCACGGTTTTCAGTGGCACCTGACGGATCTGTTCCAAGCCCTTCTCACCATGATCCAGCCAACCCGTACCCCGGATCACCAGTTGCTCCTGGCCCCGGTTCATATACCAACCGCCGACGTTGGTGTTGTTGCGCTCCAGTGCCATCATGACGTCGTCCTGGGTCAGCTCGTAGGCCAACAGTCGGGACGGGTTTAGGTTAACCTGGTACTGACGCACCTCACCGCCAAAGGAGAGCACATCGGTCACGCCCTCGGCCGGGATCAATAGCAGCTTCACCACCCAGTCGTTCAAGCTACGCAAAGCCATGGCGTCGAAACCGGCATCGGGTTCTGCCACCAGCAGATACTGATAGACCTGACCCAGGCCGGAAGTATTCGGGCCCATTTCCGGTGTGCCGACGCCATCGGGGATCAGCTCCTTGGCAGCCTGAAGCCGTTCAAATACCAGTTGCCGGGCAAAATAAATATCGGTGCCTTCTTTAAAGACTACGGTAACGCCGGACAGGCCGGTTTTGGAAATTGAGCGCACCTCTTCCACATCCGGTAAGGCGTACATCACGGCTTCGATGGGATAGGTAATAAGCTGTTCCACCTCTTCGGCAGCCAGCCCCGGTGCTTCGGTATTGACCGACACCTGCACGTTGGTGACATCCGGAAAAGCATCCAGATTCAGTTTGGGAATAATAAAAACGGCACTGACCGTTAGTGTGATCAGGGCTATCACCACCAGCAATCGGTTGATGACCGCCCAATCGATAATTCGGTTAAACATGGGGTCTCCTACTGCTTAGTGGTTATGGGGGTCAAAGCCGCCCTTGGCGATCTGAGAGGCAACAAAGAAAGCGCCCTGAGTGACGATGCGAGCCCCCGGACCGACACCGCTAATTTCACGTAGCGGCCCGAGCGCTCGACCCAGCTCCACCTCCACTGGCTGGAATTCGCCAGGATGGTCTTCCACGAACACCGTCCAATCTCCGTCTGCGCCGCGCATCAGTGCGGTTTCGGGTACCGCTAGCACGGGCCTTTTAGTCTGGAATCGGAAATACACCTCGGCGAACTGGCCAGGGTGCAGGCGGTGTTCCGGGTTATTGACCAACAGGCGCACGGTACGGGTACGGGAGATGGGATCAATGGTGTGCGCCTCCTGAGTGACCTTGGCGTTTACACGGACATCCCCAGCCACCACTTCCGCCCGCGTTCCCGCGCCCAGCGTCAGGGAGAGATCGGCGGGCAGGTGGGCCTCCACCCAGAGTTGCTTTTCATCGGCCAACGCAATCAAGGGCGCGCCCGCCTCGATGCGCTGCCCCTGCTCGAAATCATCTCTAAGCACCGCGCCGTCAATCTCGGCATGCAGGGTATACTCCCCTAATGCAACAGATTGCTGAGAAGCGACCAACGCTTGCAAGTCCGAGGCGGAAAGGCCGTAGGCCAGCAGCGTCGCCCGTGCCGCTTCTAGGTTGGTTTTGGCCGTGATGTAACGCTGCTCACCCACGGTTTTGCGCCCAAGTTCCTGTACTCTCTGCCATTCAGGCCAAGCCGTGCGGTAATTGGCTTGTGCTTGCGCCACGGTTTCACTGAACAGAGTAACCAGCGGCTGACTCTGTTCGACGTGATCGCCCAGGGCGACATGGCGGCGCAGCACCACGGAGGGCACCCGGGGCGATACCCGGTAACTGGTGTAGCCGTTGGAAAGGATCTCCCCCGGTGCGTAAAGCTGATAATCGACCTTTCTGGGAGTCAGTGGGTTTACCTGAATATCGGCCAGGGTCATTTGCGCCGGGTTCAGTGAGGCAGAAGTAGCTTCTTCGTGACCTCCATGCCCACCATGATTATCGTGGTCACCGCCCTCGCTATGCTCTTCATGCCCGTGTTCTGAGCCGGAGTTGTGCTCGTCGTGGGCACTGTGTTCATCATGATTTTCGTCGCCATGATCATCGTGGCCGTGCTCGCTGTCAGGCTTATGCGCATCATGCTCTTTATGGTTTTCCTCACGATGATCGTCATGATTATCCTGTTCGCTATGGGGTGCCGCCGTTGTCGCTTTTTCCTGCCCATGCTCAGACTCAGATTCTTTGGCGTGGCTGGCGGTTGCGGTCGCAAGACCAGCCACCAAAATGGCTACCAGTGTTTTATTCATGTTTATCATTCCTGTTTAATTCGTTGACGCTGTCGATGACTTTGTTGCGTTGTTCAGGTGGCCCGATTGCTGAAGTGCTTCGGTGAGCGCAAGCCGTGTCTGCTTTTCCAGCTCAATGCCTGCCAGCAGGCTTTCGGTGCGTTGATTCAAGGCCAGCAGATAATTAGTGGTGGACAGATCACCCGTGCGCCATTGCCGTTTCAGCAGTTCGGCGCTGTTCTCGACCCGACCCTGAACAACCTCTTGCCAGCGGCGATATTGCTGTTCAAAGCGCTGCCAGGTGGCCTGTGCAGCCTGCCAGTCAAAGCGCTGCTTGCGGTAGATAGCCTGAAAACGAGCCTCGGCCTCCAGCGCTATGCGTTCAGCGGCGCGAGTTTCTGCGCTGAAGTTGTTGCGGACATTCAACGGGATGGAGAAGGTCAGCCCTACAACGCCTTCTCCACCATCACGCCCGGCATTGACGCCAAAGGTGGGCTCCGCCTTGGCGGTACGCCGTGTCACTTCAGCTTCCTCCTTCAGCGACTGCCAGCGGGCGTGGGCGCTGGCTACGGCCGGGTATTGCCGTAGCTCCTGATCCGAGGTCAAGTCTGGCTGGGAGGGCCAGAAATCATCAGGAATGCCGCCTCGCGTGGGCGTCCATGCGGGCAGCAGCTCGCGAACCCTGATTTCGGCTTTCTGTATCGCGGCTTCGGCCTCGGCAACCTGAGCCAGCTGCTGTGACAGGGACAGAAAGGTGAGTTCGGCATCGATGCTGCCCAGATCACCTGCCTGTTGGCGCTTATCCACCTGTTCGAGCAAGGCGTTAAGTTGCTGCTGTTGCGCTTGGGCAATGGCGGCGGCGCGGTTGGCGGCATGCCACTCCACCAGTGCGGCAAGCGCATCGGCGGTTTTGTCCAACACTTGTTGCTGGTACAGCGCTTCGGCGGTGCTTCGCATAAAGCCCGCCTGCTGCCGTCTTGCGCCCCGTCTGTCCCACCAGTCTATGGTCTGCTGAACGCCGACCCGGTAGTTGTCTTCCTCTTCATTACGCTCCAAATCGGTGGACAGCTCCGGGTTGTAAAGCGGCTGCTCCAGCGCATCGGCGCTGGCGTTGGAGCCCAGCAATTGCTCGCGGGCGGCAAGTACCTCGGGGTGTTGTTGTATCTGGGAGGCGAGCCAGGCGCTCCAACTCGATGTCTCTGCGTAAGCAAGCATGGCCGGAAAAAACAAGAACGCGCCCAGCAAGGCCCGTCTGGGCCAGTCAAATCGTCTCATATTGATGCTCCTGAAATTCAGCGTGCGACGGTTTGGTCATGCACCGGATTTTGCCGCTGTTGGGGTTCATCCCGGTGAAAGGCGACCTTTATTACGGCATCATCAGGCAAGGCGGGGAGCTTTGCAGAAAAACGCACGCCGCCCTTGCGTGATGCACGTCTGGTGAGAAGGCGCGGTGAGTAATCAGTGGTTGTTTCCGCAATCAATCCGTTATCAGCAGACCAGGCTGCGATGTCTACATGGCCTCGGGGAAGGCCGTAGCGCAGGTGAGCATCCATCCGTCCGAAGACGGTCAGCTCCGCGGCGGTATGGTTCACGGTCACCTGGCGTAAATGCCAGCGTTGGTTGTCGATATTGACGACTTCAATTTCAGGCAAGCTGCTTCCGGCCTGAGCGGAATTGACAAGCGCGAGGCTCAGCGCGAGCCCAATAGCGATCTGTTTCATGATGTTTCACCCTAAAATAAATACCAATTGTTCGCTGTAACCCAAGTCTACAGCGACTGATGACGTGCTTTTGAGGCGCGATCAGGCGATTGGAGGGCGAAACAGAGAGGGGGGAATACCAGAGGTGAGGTTGGCCTGATAGTCGGCTTGTCCGTTTTCTGAGAATAAATTGGCCAAGTGTGAAGCGGCTCCGGTCAGAACGACAGAGCCGTGGCCATGACAATGGCAGCAATGGTGGCAGTCATATACAGACTGTCCGGGCTGATCGGGTGTCTGCTTGGCGAGCAGATTGTCGTTTTGGGTATCAGTGGCACTGGATTGGTGCGAATGGTCGAATTCCAAGTGCTCCGTCCCGAATTGATGAAGCTGGTGAACGTCCGCCATGGCAGCCACGGATTGCAGGGCAATCAGTAGAGCCAGTAGACAAGTTAAATGATGGCGGATGTTCATGTGAAATGTGGAGCCCTTATGTTGTCAGGTTCAAAACACTAGCTGCCATAGACTATCATATTATAGAAAAGTTCACCAAAACCGTTTCCGGTCAGGATTTCAGCTGCAAAATACGTCGTGCACCGTTTAGGACAACGACGCCAATAATGAGACCAATCACCAGATCCGGATAGCGGGAACCGGTCCAGGCGACCAGGCCACCAGCCAGGATAACCCCCAGATTGGCAATCACGTCGTTGGCGGAGAATATCCAGCTGGCTTTCATATGCGCTCCACGATTCCTGCTTTTGGCGATCAGCACAAGGCACAACACATTGGCCGCCAAAGCAGCCAGGCCCATACTCATCATCAGGACGGACGCTGGCTCGCTGCCAAACATAAACCGCCGCACAACTTCACTCAAAGCGCCAAACGCCAACATCAGTTGCAACCAGCCAGAAAAATGTGCCGAGCGCAGTTTCAACCGAGTGCTGCGCCCAACGGCATAGAGCGCCACGCCATAAACGGCGGCATCAGCGAACATGTCCAGGGAATCGGCGATCAAGCCAGTGGATTGCGCCCACCAGCCGATGGTGATTTCAATGACAAACATGATGCCGTTGATGGCGAGTAGCCATTTCAGAATACCCGATTCTTTTTGTGCCTCCTGTTGTGCATCTTCATGTGCTTGGGCGATGGCATCACTGTCTACGGGTGATGTGATTTCAAGCGTAGCGCCCAAACCAACAGAGTGCATCCGTTCCTCAATCACATCGGCATTATCCCCATGAAAGATACGCACTATGCGATTGGGGGTATCAAATTCCAGCGTTACTTTGGGTTCCACACTATCCAATGCCATGCGGATCACGCCTTCCTCCGAAGGGCAGTCCATCCTGGAGACATGATACTCGCTAACATAGCCGCCTTGGACGACGCTTGTGCCATCGGAAATCTGTGGTGTGTTGTCTCGTGCATCGCTGTTACAGCTAGCACAGCATTGCTCAGTCATATTAAAACGCTCTTGTTTTTTCCTGGTTATGCAGTTTAAATTCTATAGTCACTATAGAATCAAGAGTGAAATTGGTGGTTATGAAAATAGGAGAATTGGCGAGCGTTACCGGCTGCTCAATACAGACGATCCGTTATTATGAAAAAGAAAATCTGCTGCCCTCAACCCAACGCACCGAGGGAAATTTTCGCTTGTATGACAAAGCGGCCGTCGACCTGTTGCTGTTCATTAAACACTGCCGCAGTCTGGATCTCAGCTTGAAGGAAATCCGTCAACTATTGGCGCTCAAACGCTCGCCTGGCGCGCAATGTGATAAGGTGAATCGGATGATGGACGCCCATATTCAACAAGTGGAAGACCGCATTGCCGAGCTGACGCAATTGCGTAGGCAACTCAAAGCGTTGCGCCGCAGTTGCTCAAGCGACCGCACGGTGGAGCAGTGCGGCATACTGCAAAATCTGACCACCTAGTCAGAATCCGAAGCGGTAACATTGGTTTTCTGATCATTGGAAGTCACACGTCTACCCTGGATATCCCATTCCACCTTGTTCGGCGATTTTTCACTGAGGTCGGGCTCATGGCGCAGTTTCTGGCCAGTTCCAGGGAAACTGCTCGAGGCTATGTCCGTGTAGACAGGCGAGGCAAGGCATTGACGTAGATCGCTCGTTTCGAATATTATGGACGAATCGAACGATATTTGGTGAGGTACCAGACCATGGACACACTTTCTGCCAATGAAGCCAAAACCCAGTTTGGTGACCTGCTGCTAAAAGCGCAACGTGCGCCAATCCAGATCAATAAAAACGGAAAACCGGTTGCTGTGGTTATCTCAATGGATGAGTACGAGAGCATTAAAGCGCTCAAGCTGAGATTGTTGCAGTCGAGGGCCACTCAGACCAAAGCTGATATCAAAGCAGGTAACACCGTTGATGGTGAAGCATTTTTTAATGATTTGGAATCAGGTCACCACGACTAGACGATAAAATTTCTGGGGGAAGAAAAATGTCTGCTGTCGAGCTGAATGCAGAACAACTTCAGATGGTAAAGATCATCCATGACCACGCCCTCCGGTTTCCTCTTACCGAAGCCGGGGATGAGCAATTATTGCAAACCTGCTACGACTACATGGATGTGTTCAAACGGGTGATGGATAGCACCTCTCACATCCAAATGGATTACATCTGTCAGCAATACGATGGCTTTTATCGTTTTGCCAAACTCATGGAAATGCTGGCACAGGGGATCGCCGATGGCATTGTCGATGTTCCCAAGGATCATTAGTCCCGCCAATACGCCATGTCAAATTACCGCTTAACCCCGGATGCTCAATCCGATCTTATCGACATTCGTCGTTTTACCCTAGACCGATGGGGAGAAGCGCAGTCGAAGAAATACCTGTTCGAACTCCGACAAACCCTTCACCTGCTGGCTGAAACCCCGTCCCTGGGAAAGCCCAGGCCGGATGTAGGGGAGGACGTGTTGAGCTTCCCCCACATCAGTCATGTCATTTATTACGTGGTTCATGCGCAGCAGTTGGTGGTGTTTGGTGTCCTGCACAAGCGGATGGTGCCAGTGAATCACCTGGATGGGCGCGAGGTGATTTAAATGTGGCTGACGATCGGGCCGCATTGAATCGGCACTCGCTATGGAAAATATCGAACGTATTCAGCTGTTATCCAGCACGGAAGTCGAAGAGTTATATGCTCGCCCAGAATTCAATACCCATGAACAAAGCCTGTATTTTTCATTAAGTCCGACAGAACGCGCCGCGCTTGAGCAGTTTCGCAATACCCAGACCCGTATCCACTTCATCCTGCAATTGGGTTATTTCAAGGCCAAGCAGCAGTTTTTTAACTATTCGCTCGATGAGGTCAGTGCCGATGTTGAATATATCGTTGCAACCTATTACAACGGTGCAGATGCGGCACAGTTCACCGGAAACCTCTCTCGTGAATATTCGCGTAAGCAACGCCAGGCGATACTGTCACTTTTCGACTACCGAAGCTGGTCGCCTCAATTTAGAGCTGAAATAGAATCCCACATCGGTCTGTTATTACGCTATTACCCCAAAGGGCACAGTGCTTTCCGGCAGTTGCTCGCGTTTTTCGATCACCAGAATTTAATCATTCCGTCCTATCGAACGTTCCAGGACATGTTCAGCCGCGCCTTTGCCGCCGAGGAACAGCGGTTAAATAACGCCATCTCTTCCATACCGTCATCAATCAGTGGCCAGCTTATGACGCTGGTGCGGCGAGATGATGGTATCACGGCGCTCAACATCATTCGCGCGGATCAAAAAGACTTTCAGTATACGGCGGTCAAATCGGAAGTGGACAAAGCCCTGCGGATTGAGGAGTTGTACGAGTTTGCGAACGGTTTTATTCCGTCTCTGGGGTTGTCAAAGAATGCCGTTCGCTACTATGCCGATGTTGCCGAACAGTATGCCGCATCCCGCTTACGTCGGCTGAGCAAACCGCAAAAATGGCTCTATGCTTTGTGCTTTGTTTACCACCGCTACCAACAGATTATGGATAATCTGATCGTTAGTTTTTGCTATCACACCCGCGCCATTATGGACGCCGGCAAGACCTACGCCTCAATGGCTCATATGGAGCACAGCTCCAAGGTGGTGACCGACTTTCCCAAGCTGGCCAAGTTTTTGAAGTGGTTCCCAAATCGAAACCCCAACATGAGTCAGGATGAACTGAATGAAGCAGCCTACAGCATGTTGCCCAAAGAGCAGTTTTCAGCCATGGCAGAGTTTCTGGAAGGCAAATCTTTCGATAAGAAAGCCGCCTTGTGGGAGTACTATGGAAAATCTTCTCGCATATTTGCACTGTATCTTCGCCCGATATTTACAACAGTCAAGCTGGAGTACTACAAGGAAAACAGCTACATCGGCGAATTGATCAATCTACTGAAAGCGCATTATGCCAGCGGGAAAAGTCCATCGGATTTAAAAATTTGTGATGACCTGGGGTTTACCATCCCCAAAAACATGAATCAATATTTGAAGCGGGAACCGAATGACACGCACATCGATCCGTACCTGTTCGAGTTCTTTGTTTACCAGAAAATTTATCATGAGATTGACCGTGGCCGTCTCTATTGCAATGACAGTGTCTCTTACTGTGATATCGATACCGATCTGGTGGACGACGCACTGGTAGACGATGTTGAGAAGATCGCGGCGGAGTTTGGTTATCCCAAGATACCCATCTACTGTGATCAGCGACTTGAGGAGGCGCTTCAGGAGCTGAACAACGCCTGGGAGCGAACGACTCACAATATCCGTGAGAATAATAATCATGGATTCAGTGTTCGAGAAACCAAGACCGGACAACAACACTGGAGTTTGCTCTATGACAGTGTTGAAAAGCTGGATGATGCGTTCTTTAAAAACCTGCCCAAGGTGGACATTGCCAGTATTGTCATGTTCATCGGCGATCGGATTGGAATGTGGAGCGCATTTACCCACATGAAAGATCGCTACACCAAGCGGAAAAAACCGCTGCCTCTGGCGATCAACGCCTGCTTGTTATCAGAGGCGTTTGGGTTCGGTACATTGAAAATGGCTGATATGTCTGACCTGGAAATCAGCCAGTTACGTGCAATGCGGGAGGATTTCGTGCGGGTGGATACGCTATGCGCCGCCAATGAAATTGTCAGTAACCACATTCATTCGCTTCCCATATTTAATCAGTGGAATTTGATGGATGAGAAAGTACTAGCGGATGCGGATGGACAAAAATTTGCGACCACAGACAGTACAATTCAATCCCGTTACTCCAGGAAGCACCTTGGCAAAGGCCGTGGTATCTCACTCTACACGCTGCTCGCCAACTATGTGGCAGTTAATGCGAAAAATATCGGCCTGAACGAGTACGAAGGACATTCGCTGTACGATATGATCTACAACAACAAAACCGATATTGATATCCACATGGTGACCGGTGATAACCATTCATTGAACAAGCTGAATTTTGTCACGCTGGATTCCATCGACGTGGATTATGTCCCCAGCATCAAAAATGTGCGAGACGCTGCTGACGATATCTATACCGCTGAACCGTTAGACTATGACACCGGAATCCTCAAACCCAAGGGCGTGATCAATGTTGATCGTATCCGCTCACAACGTCGAGGTGTCATGCGGGTATTACTTTCACTCATCATGCAGGAGAACACCCAGAGCAATATCATCCGTAAGCTCAACTCACATGCCCGTTATGCCAGGCTCAAAGCCGCGCTGTTTGAATATAATACCATCTTCAAGAGTATCCATGTTCTCAATCTGATTGACGATATGGAGCTCAGGAAAGCAATCCGAAGCGCCCGTAATCGCACAGAGGCCTACCATCAGCTTCAGAGCAATATCCGGAAGACTTATAACGGCATCTTTCAAGGCAAAAGAATCGTCGAAAACCGGGTCAGTGCCCATGCTGCCAGGTTAATCGCCAACTGTATCGTGGCCTACAACAGCATGATCTTGAATGCCGTGTACCAAAGGATGCTGGCCAACGGCGCGCCTCAAGCGGTCATCGATGAATTTATCCGGATTTCACCGATTGCCTGGACACATACGTTATTTACAGGTCGGTATAACTTCAAGAAAAGCAGCGGGAAAATTGATGTAGACGCGATGGCAAGGATATTGGAGGATCATGTGAAACAGCATTTTTGGCGTGACGATGGGCCTCAGAATTGATGATAAATTGGTCGTTTATGCAAACTTGTCAAATTTGTCGGTTCTTCCACAGGACCCCTACAAGCGCTGGGCAATAAATTTCACCGGCGCTAGAAAGACAACCTTATCAATAGGATCGTATCATGCCAATTTTCGATAATATTCTAGATACCATTGGTCGAACCCCAATTGTGAAGCTGCAGAAGATTGCACCGAGCCATACCACTGTTTATGTCAAAGTGGAGTCTTTCAATCCTGGAGGCTCCGTCAAGGATCGACTTGCTCTAGGCGTCATACTTGATGCGGAACAGAAGGGATTACTAAAGCCGGGTGACACCATTGTTGAATGTACTTCAGGAAATGTCGGCATTGCATTGGCAATGGTTGCGGCGGCGAGAGGCTACCGGTTTGTGGCCATCTTGGGGGATGGCTATTCTGTCGAACGTCGTAAAATGATTCGTGCCTATGGTGGCAAAGTCATACTGTTTCCTAGCGAAGAAGGTAGCAGTGGTGGAAATCGTATCGCTGATCGGCTGGCTGAACAGCATGGTTGGTTTCGACCACGGCAGTTTGATAACCTCGCGAACCCCAACTTCCACCGCATGACTACTGGAGCAGAGATTCTAAGTGACTTCGCCGGGAAGCGACTTGACTATTTTGTAACTGGATCTGGCACAGGCGGAACCCTGACGGGTGTTGGCCAAGTAATGAAGTTGGCCCGTCCAAAGTTGCGCATTATTGCCACCGAGCCGGCCAATGCTGCTGTAATTGCTGGAGAAGGATGGAGTGTACATGCTATTCAGGGCTGGACGCCTGATTTTGTACCAAGCTTGCTTGACACCAGAGTCATCGATGAGCTGCTGACAGTGGATGAGTCCGATGCGTTGGAAATATCACGTAGGCTTTGTTCGGAAGAAGGCATATTCGTTGGTATATCAGCTGGCGCAACAGTGGCGACCGCCCTGCGTGTGGCCAATTCTGCCCCAGAAGGTTCTGTTTTGCTGGCAATGCTTCCTGACACGGGTGAGCGTTATTTATCTACGGTGCTATTTGACGGAGTGAGTGAAGGATCTGACGACGAGTGGCTCGAAGCACTCGGTTAGGATTTATTCATTTCTGTTTCCCGGTATAACTGGTTCTTCCGTTTCAATCATTCGAACAAACAATGGGGCAACGTCCCACATTTGCAATGACAGAGAGTACGAATATGACGGCTATTGCAGAAGATAAGATACGTATCAATGAAGATCGCTTGTGGAACAGTTTGATGGAGATGGCTACCATTGGAGCAGGTGTAGCGGGAGGCTGCAATCGTCAGGCCTTGACGGATGCTGACAATGAAGGCCGCCATCGATTTCAATCCTGGTGCGAAGCGGCGGGACTGACACTGGGCGTCGACCAGATGGGAACTATGTACGCTACCCGCAGAGGAACCCGACCGGATGAGCTCCCAGTCTACGTTGGTTCCCATCTCGATACACAGCCAACCGGTGGTAAGTTTGACGGGGTGCTTGGTGTATTGTCGGCACTAGAGGTGGTACGTACGTTGAATGACCAGAATGTCCGCACAGAGCGCTCGATCGTGATTGTGAACTGGACTAATGAAGAAGGTTCCCGCTTTGTACCCTCCATGCTGGGTTCAGGGGTATATGCTGGTATCTACTCGCTAGACTATGCCCATGGCAGGAAGGATCAGCAAGGTAGGACTCTTGGTGCTGAGTTGGTACGAACGGGATGGCTCGGTGAGGAGCGGGTTGGTAGCAGAATTATGCATGCCTATATTGAATATCACATCGAGCAAGGGCCAATACTTGAAGCCGAAGGTCAGACCATCGGCGTTGTTACTCATGGCCAGGGTCAATCCTGGCTAGAGGTCACGTTGACCGGACGTGAAGCCCACACTGGTTCAACACCGATGAACATGAGGGCAAATGCCGGATTGGCCATGGCGAGAATCTTTGAAATGGTCCACGGTATCGCGATGGATAACCAACCAGGCACAGCCGGTTCCATTGGGCAAGTTTTATTCTCCCCCAACTCGCGTAATGTGCTTCCCGGAAAGGTCGTATTTACTATCGATATTAGGGCTGTGGAGAAGGCTAAGCTCGACAGCATGTGTGCAACCATTGAAGCGGAAACCCATAAAATTGCAGCTGCACTTGGTGTAGGCTGTTCCATCGAACCCATCGGCCACTATGATCCAATTGCATTCGATTCTGGATTGGTATCCATCGTACGGAAATCGGCAGACAAGCTCGGTTACAAAAACATGGATATATACTCAGGGGCCGGACATGATGCTTGCTGGGTAGCTCGGGTGGCCCCCGCTACCATGATAATGTGTCCTTGTTCGGGTGGTGTATCTCACAATGAAGCAGAAGAAATTACCAGGGAATGGGGAGTTGCCGGTGCCAACGTACTATTACATTCCCTTCTTGCAACGGCCGGGAGTGTGTGAGCTATTCTGTGTAACAAACAGGCTTGGCTCCCGTAGGGAGCCAACGATTTACATTGGGCCAGTAACTTCATAGCTTCAACCGGCTTCAACATTACGCATAAATAGCCACATCACTGCTTACGAATCAGACGATTGTAAATATAATATAGGAAATCGTGGATCGAATTACACCGATCCTCTAAATCCGTATCAGTCGTGAGCTTACGAACCGCTTGCGTGACAAGTCGTATTCATTATGATTTTTGCTGAAGTGTTTCCTGATACACCCAGGGCAACCACTTCTCCGGGCAATCCCTGACCTGACTCTGATACCTTTGCAGGCAAGTCAAGTAATCAAGGAGATTCACCTGCGCCTCTGCCGCCGTCGCTATTACCGAAGTCAACACATCGCCGATGGCCGCACCGCTCGGTGTTTTATAAAATTCGCATTCTTCCGATTACGGACGACCAGCTTGATGTATCGCTCCATGATGTTGTTGTCGATGGGGGCACCTTCCTGAGTACAGAATCGGGCTAATCCTGCAAAATGCTTGTCGAAGTAACGAATGGCCTTGCCCAGACCGCTGTTGTCTTCTACGCCGCCCGTTTCCAGCTTGCACCTTCTTACAGAATCCGGGAAAGGCTGCTTCCGGATTCTCCATGCATCAAGTCGAGTTTTCGATATAACGCATAAACGGTAGCGCTTCTAAGCTCATGAAATAGCATAACTTTGTGCGCCCTTAATTCCCTTTTTAAGGTGAATAAATAATTCATAATTATGAATTATTGCCAAAACTGCTTCTTTATGTTTTCATAATTATTACTTACTAATTATGAAATAGGGTTTCATAAATGATCGCTATTGTTGGATGCAATAAGGGAGGGGCCGGTAAGACGACGACAGCAACTAATCTGGCGGTCGGTTTAGCGGCTAAAGGCAAGGATGTTTGCTTGGTAGATGCTGATCCTCAACGTAGTGCAGCTCGCTGGCATCAGGATCGTGAAGAAGCCGGGCATAATCCAATCATCACCTTGGTGGAGAAGCGGGACAATATCAGCCAAACCCTGCGTACATTGGATGAGAAGTTCGATTACGTCATTGTCGATGTAGCTGGGCGAAACTCCCGCGAGATGATAACCGGTGCTGCTGTTGCTCAAGTGATCATTGCCCCCCACCAGGCTTCCCAGCTTGATCTGGATACACTGGCAGAGCTCCAACAGCAGACGGTGCGTATCCGAGACCTTAACCCTGATCTTAAGGTATTTATCTATCACGCTATGGCAAGTACCAACCCATCCGTTAAAGAAACTGAGCGGCGGGAGTTTTTGGAGTATGTAAGTCAATTTGAAGAATTCCAGCCACTAGAGTCGATCAGTTACTACCGAAAGGCATACAAGGACGTGATCCCTGTGGGGCAGTCCGTTTTGGAATATGGAAACGAGCAGGCAATTCAAGAAGTACAGGCACTCATTGCGGAGGTGTTTTGATGACCATCAAGAAGCGTGAAGCCAGAATAGAGGATGTAGAGAAATTAGCTAATGAGCTGGCGGATAAACCTTATGGAGCCCAGGCCAACAGCACTGAAGAGCGATTGGTTCGTACCTCTCTATCTCTGCCCGCCTCGATGCATGAGATTCTGGAAGACATGGCTCGTGAAAATAAGCGGGCTGGAAAAGAGCTGAGGACAGTCAGTGCTATTGTCAGAGAAGCCATCGAGAAATACCTAAAGCATAATTCATAATTATTTTTTAGGTATTATTTATTATGAATAATGAAAATCTCAATAAGCTGATTACAGAGTCTTTAGCCATAGAGGCAGAAGCCGCTAAAGAAGCGGGGAAACTGGGCTTTATGGCTCGTGCGCTCGTCCAAGCGACCTTGCCTCATTCTAAGATCGAAGGAAACGAGTTTGAGCGTACCAATGGGGCTTTCACCCTAGCCATGCTTGCGCCTTCCAGTGTGGGCTTGCCCTACGGCAACATTCCCCGGCTTTTAATTTCATGGCTAACCACTGAAGCAGTGAAAACCCGCAATCGTGAAATTATCTTGGGTGAAACCCTTAGCCAATTCATGGATGAGCTGGATATGGCGCCTACGGGTGGGCGCTGGGGAAGCATCACCCGATTACGAGATCAGATGACCCGGTTATTTTCCTGCTTTGTGTCATGCACTTACACCGGCCATGACATGACTGGCATGCGTAACATCATGATCGCGGATGAAGCTAATTTGTGGTGGAGTCCCAAACAACCCGACCAAGCAGCCCTGTGGCAAAGCTCTGTAACGCTGTCAGAGCGATTTTTCTGGGAAGTTGTAGAAAACCCTGTCCCAGTTGATATTCGTGCCCTGAAGGCTCTCAGACGCTCTCCAATGGCGTTAGACATTTATTGTTGGCTTACATATAGACTTAGTTATCTGAATAAGCCTACCAACATACCATGGCCAGCGTTACAAGCTCAGTTCGGTGCCAACTACGCGACAGATGCAAAAGGGGTAAGGAACTTTAAACTGAAATTTCTGCAGGCCCTCAAAAAAGTCCAGGTAGTTTATCCGGAAGCTCGGATTGAAGACGGTGGACCTACGTTGATATTGAAACCCAGCCCTACACACATCCCCAAGCTCTATAACCCCGTGGATAACTAAAGTTATCCACGCATAAACGGTAGCGCTCACGAAAGTCAGATGTTGCAAGGCTTCCAGAGACTTTTTCAAGTTATCCACGCATAAACGGTAGCGCTCTGACGCATAAACGGTAGCGCTCCTCTTTATTACCTGTATTAAACCTATATAAATAAATAACCTGTAATTAAACCCATAGGGTCTGTGGATAAAAATCAGACCTGTTTTAAAAGAGCTTCTTTTCTGGTTTTTCCTTTTGATCATGGTCAGACATAAAGTCATCGGGAATATTAAGGGAATCCACCAATTCAAAAAACGAATCCCAGTTACCAGGCCTACGAGACAAAATGACATCCCCGGTTTTCGGATCTCGACGCACATAAACTTCATCACAATCAAATCGGCAGTCCGCTGGAAACACGACCACCTGCTCAGATCCTTTCGTCAATAACTTCACGGTGTGTCTCATGCGATTTCCTTATAACGTCAAAACCAAAAAGAGATTGAATCTGATTTTGCAACATCGGTCATCACGGGTCGCTTCCCGATGACGGTCAAAAGATCATGGGGCAATGAGTAGACCAAGAACCACCAGATAAAAGGCTATAGACAGATTACGAGCCAATATTTCTTTCACACCGGATGCACATGCTGTGCTCCCAGTTAAGCTGCTGTTTTACAAGGATAAATCAATCATCATTTTGCATGTTTATCGTAAAGTGTGCGTGCTTAAATTGATCGTATACTATTGATTTATAAAGTAAAATAGCGAATAAAAGAAGGTTTGTTCAAATCCAGTTTCAACCGGATAAAAAATAGCATTCCGGCAACACGAAGTACCAGCAAATCTGATGAAACGGACACTGATTGCAGCCATGACGTCACTAAGTCAGACTTTATTTCTCTGAAAAGTGGTGCTTTCCGGAGACGCTAAAGAGGATTTCCACATGCCCAGAACCGTGAAAATATCCGACGAAATGATCCATCTTGCAGAGAATGAAAGGCTGATCAGTGGCCGCTCTCTGGCAAACCAGATCGAGCATTGGGCTAGAATAGGACGGACGATTGAGCAATCACCTGCATTCAATTACGAGCGGATAAAGGCCGCACTCACTGCCCAGATTGCCTATGATGATTTAACTTTCGAGGAGCAAGAGGTGTACCTGGAAGAGTTGGGCGAAGCTTTGTGGGCTGAACCGGACGCAAAAACGAAAGCGCTGTATGCACAGCTGACCGGCCCCGGCGTGAATAAAAACGATAAAATGTAAATTCAAACCTGCGGAAAAAAGCCTTAGACCGGTTCCGGTTTCTGGCAATCACAGGGTTTGGATTGCCAGGTAAAGTGGCTTTTGCAGTACACACAGATGAAGGGATGCGTTTTATCCGCCTGGATTTTTTCAGGCAAACTCATCTTTAAATACTCTGCATGCGTGATTTTGTGGTCTATATCGTTGCTTGCCTGAAGCATTTTGATCCCTTCTATCGATCTGTATTTGAGCCTAGCAGGGTGTATTGATCACCCGATCCAGGGTCATTTTAACGTACGAATACATGGCTGGGCAGCCGCTATGGCGTGGTCCGGCAACGTTCAAAACTTCAATATGATGGTCGGTAATGAAGGCCTGCAGGGACTGTGCGGCACGTACTTCATCGATCATTTCAATGTCGATCAGCTTATAGGGTTTCCCCTGCTTGATACAGAACGCGGCCGTCAGTTCGGTCCCACCCTGGAGATATCGGTGGTAAAACAGGACCGTTCCCTGGGCCTCTTCAACGTTTTTCCGGGTACGGGCACGGTACCCGCCGCCGATTTCTTCCAGCGGATATTTCAAGTCAATCGCGCCATCTTCCGCCATTCTGCCCACCGGGCAAGCCCCACCAATCGGGAAATTGCGTTTCAACCCGGCGTCCAGGGCAGCGCGATCGGACACCAGTTTGTCCCCCGCCGATGATTTTTTTAAGCATGTTTTTCCTGCATAGGTTTTAGAAAATACGCAATTTTGAAAAGTCAGCGTGCGGTCGTTGTTGAGTCAATAGTAGAACAAAGAGCTTCAGCTATGAGGTCACTAGATGGTGCAGTTCACCAGTACTTAGGTTTGTCGACAGGCTTTTTGAGAGTAGGCACTCGATCAGGAAACTGGGCTCCAGCCAGCTCGGTGTCATTGATATGGTGACGTACCCAGTTGGCCAGATTCTTCAGATCCGTTGACGGGGAGCGTTGTTCAAGGGTCGGATAATGAGGAAAAACCACGCCGATGGTACGTTCCGATGCATCCTCCCGTACCCGCTTGAGGGCCGGCACAATGTCTGTGTCGTTGGTGCAAACTACCAGCTGTTCGGCGTGACCGCGAATGGCGTCACGATAAATATCCAGAGCTAGGTTCACGTCGGTCTGCTTTTCTTCCAGCTTCCAGGCCTCAACCTTGTCGCCTTTATCCGGCGGTTTCTTGTAACGCATCGGCGTGGCCTTGCTCTCGGAGTAGTAGCCTTTAATGATTTCGACAGGGGCTGTGCGGGGAGACTGCAAGGCTCGGTGGTATTGCTGCTGGGCTTGGCTGGCGGCCTGTCCATGGCTAGCAAATTTGGCCTTGATGTCGGCGGTGTAGTATTTCACGCAGAGCAGCTCGGATGCCGGATTCTGGGGCCGGAGAATGTACTGTTGGAACAGGGTGAACAGGTCCAGCCATTTATAAGGTGTGTGTTTAAGGCGGCTGAAATAGAGGTTGTAGCCGTCTACGTAAACAATGGTTTTCAAAAAGGAATCCCCAGACATGAAAAAACCGCCACAGGGACGGTTTTTTCGCCTCAAGTTGGGGAGCTAACCGAATAGCGCCAACAAAAGGTAAGTAGTAAAACTAATGCTACACCAAAAACCATTCAAAACCACCCAAACAACTCAAAAATACCCAAATCCACTCAAATCGTTCAAAAAGTAATGCCCTTTAGCTATCTGTTTTTCTCAACTTCGTTTGGATTCATGCGGTTGTTCAGCCCTCCTTCCCCATACCCCTACCTCCAAGAGCACGGTGAGCACATTGAGAACGAATAGCACTAGAGAACGTTGAGCACCGAAAATACATATTAAGATATTGAAATATAACAAATATAAATATTTTTATTGCGCTATATGGCGCAAACTAAATTAAACAAATAGTGATATATAAAGCTTATTTAATAATTTTTTATGGCAATTCAAGTAGGTTAATATACGTTGTATAGAGTGCGTATCGACTCATTGATGGTCATTTTAAAACCACTATCATAGCTCTGGATGAATCGGGAGATGGCTTAATGGCAAACGTAAAACAGACAGCAAGGCGACGGCCCAAAATGTCTGAGCGGGCACAACAACAGATGGCGGTATTGTTCCCTAATTTTCCAGCAGCTTTGCTGTGGCACCGTAAACAGAATGATGGGTATGCCTCTATCCCCAAAACGTTACCCATAGTCATGCAGGCCATTGATGCCCAATCCAAAGGTAAGCCAGCTGGCCATACTCTGTTTTGTTTATGGGCCCGCTCGCCGGACCATCCTTTAGTAACCGTTGAGAACCCTGCGACCTTTGCGTCGGAAGCTGGGTTCTCAGGAGAGCGAGCGGTGGATACCTGGCGCCGACGCATGAAAAAGCTGAAAGAGTTGAATTTTATTGCGACCCGTGAAGGGGCCTCTGGTGATTTTCATTATGTGTTGCTGTTGAACCCCAACATTGCGCTGGAAAGTATGTGGGAAAGTGGTTTTGTACAGGATGTTTTGTATGCCCGATTTCAGGAGCGTCTTCTGGATATTGGGGCCTATGCAGATATTGAGCGTTTTCGAGAATTCTGTAATACCCAAACCAAGCCTCCATCTTCTACTGCGAATGGAGCAAAGACATAAGATTCAATAACGTAAAAAGCCGATAGTGTGTTTTGGCTCTGCCTGGTTGGAATTAGTTTTTGGAAGAATAATGAATAAATTTAACTTCGGGCCCAATGATACTGCGATCCAGCAGTGGGGCTGTTTTGATAAATGGGCTTTATCGCATCTAGATGCTCATCAGGTTGTTTATGCCTTCTCCGATGGGAGTCAATACACCATTTATGTGACTTACAGCCACCACTGTTTTGCTAAGACAGTAAAAGGGTATAACGATCACGCCAACCTCTTGTTTCCTCATTCAAAAGATCCTAGGCACTTTCACCAGGAGCGTTATCAGTTGTCATTGTATTTGCCGGATATTATTCCGCAGTTGCCGGAGCTTTATACTTTTCTTGGTGGTGGCGGTGGTTATTGCTCCTGTAAGGTGTTGAGTCACGAAGGAAAAGAAATGGATTACCTTGTAGTTTTCAAAATGTTTAAAAGTATCAATAAGTTGAGGTTGCATGTTACCAGTGCTTATCCCTATCAACGGGGGAAAACTCGGAAAGTGGGTTTTGAGAAAATTGTGAAGGCATTACATGAGGGTAGGAAATTGCCTGGATCCAAATAACAAAGGCCCCTACTAGAGGGGCCTTCGCCAGAAAACATCTGGTATCCAGAATCACCCTTACCGGCACAGCCTCGACCCTGATGGGTGGTGGGATGTCATTCATTATCATGAATGTCTGTTGCATCCATTGATGGTTTACCAACGTAAACCACTATACCAATAGTATATTACTACTTAGTAATTCACAAATATTGCTTAGTAATGCACTAATAAAAATTAATAAATACGGCTATATTTCTCCTATATATTATAGAAAGTAGACATTTCCTATCCTGCTGATTCTTTTTGGTTTTAGGCCAATTTATGGGCGCAAAAGCGCGCGAAAAAGCGGCTTTTCTTTCTACAAAAAGGTATCATTCAATCTCTTTTGTAGAAACGTGGCGCGGGGCGGACCGGCTTTTCCGTCCGTTGTCACCGCCGTTCAGGAGCGGGGTATGAAAACCGAATTCATGCGCTATCTGGTGTTGCGTCCGGATCTTGGGTATCTGACGCCGGGCATGGACATTGTGTTTGCCGACGACGATCAGCCGCCGCTGACCGCCACCTTGATCCACGCCGAACGCGTCCAGAGCGCCAGGCAACGCCATCACTACTGGTGCCGCTTCGTCACCAGCGCCCCCCATCTGGCCCAGCGCAAGGCGGAGTGCCCGCACGTCCGCCACCCCAATGCACCGTACTGTGTGCTCTGCCAGGTGGTGCTGGAGACCCCGGAGCCGTCCACCTCATGAGTCTGCCCGTCCCCACCCAGAATACCCTCACCGCCCTGGCGTCCGCCGAACCGCCGTTGCGGATCGACTGGCACTATTGGCAGAAACGCCGCCCTCTGGTGTTAAACCTCAACCCCGAGGTGCCGCCGTATCTGGTGCTGCCGGAAGTGCACCAGGTGCTCGCCTGCGCGCTGCACCAGGAACTGCATTGCCTGCTCAATCTGCTCTGGCACAGCGGGGCCCGGATTACCGAAGCGCTGTCCCTCACCCGGGAGGATATAGAACTGAATGGTGAACGGGATTCGCTGCTGATCCTGGCCAATCTGAAACGCAAGCCCGGCCGGCCCGGCAAGCAGACCGCGTCCCGTCCCAAACGCATGGTGCCGCTCACCGACGGGGTGTTTATTGAGGAGTTGCGGCGCACCCTGGCAACGCGCGCGCCCCGCAAAGGCGAGCCGGTTTTTTCCTTCAACCGGCAGCAGGTGCATTACCAGCTGGAAAAAATTGAACAGACCTTAAAGGACTCGGGGCAACCGCTGCCCATCAAGCGCCTGTCGGCGCACACCTTCCGCCACAGCTTTGCGGTGAATTGTTTATTGCAAGGACGGGATATCCGCACCATTCAGGGTTGGCTGGGACACGCGAATCTGGCCAGCACGGAAATTTATTTGCAGGTGCTGAGCGGGGAGACCCACCACCTGGCGTACGGGCTTCAGTTTTGAAATGGGCTAAATTTTAGCCGCTAATAGATCTTGAACTCACGACCCCAACCTTGGCAAGGTTATGTTCTACCAGTGAGCTTTCAACGTTAACGTTGGAATATGGCGTCCCCTAGGGGGTTCGAACCCCTGTTACTGCCGTGAAAGGGCGGTGTCCTTGGCCACTAGAAAAAAATCCATGTTTCCCCGATCTGAAACACAAATCCAATCCCGTTATCCTATTGCCGTTGTCAAACGCCATAGAATCAGATTTAAGAGCTCTTTGCAGGGTTTAAGTGCCAGACATTGGTTCCAGCTTAAGACGCTTCCAAAATACATCGGTCCATGATGAAAGCAGGTTTGATGGATTTTCTACTGTTTATCCACTTTTGCAGTGCCGAAAACACTGGGGTAGAGGCGATTTTCTACTATCAATCCACTTTTACCGCTCGTTTCCCAAAACAATAAACGACAGAGAACACATAAAGTGCTACTTTAAGGTAGCACTTTATTCATGGGTCATTCAGCATGAAAACCATCGGCATCAAAGAAATACGCACCAACCCCGGTTTGGTCACCCAGGCATCCGAAGCCCAAGAGTTGGTTTTGGTCACCAATCGAGGTAAACCCGTCTCCATCGTGGTGCCCTTAACCGAACGCATTCTGGAGCATGGTTTGCCCGTGGCTTTGGCCCATCATCTGCTGCGTGAAAACATTGTTGGGCTGCGCCAGGCGAGCAAAATTGCCGGTCTGCAGATAGAAGCTTTTTTAAACACCCTCAAAGGCACCGGCATCGTGGTGGTGGATCAATCCGAAGACGACGTGATAGACGATCTAAAAACGTTGCAATCGATTCAGGGGACGCCTCGTGTCGTTGATCGTTCCTGATGCCGATCCCTTGATTGCTCTATCTCATGTGCAGCTATTGGATTACCTGGGAACCTTATTCGATCGCATTGTGATCCCCCATGCGGTTTGGCAGGAAGTCTGTGGCAATTTGACGTTACCCCAAGCTCAGAATATCCAAACGGCGGTAGATTCCGGCTTAATCACCGTGAATCAAACCCTGCTTGCACTACAGCAGAGTATTCAGACTGCTTTTCCGAATCTGGATCCCGGTGAAACCGAAGTCCTCGCATTGGCCTCTGCCGATCCGAATCAGACCATCGTTTTAATCGACGACTTGGCGGGACGCAAAGCCGCAAAACAATTGCAATTACGCTTAACCGGTACAGCCGGTATCATCATTCAAGCCAAGCAGGATGGTCACATCAAACAGGCGGTCGAGACACTTTCGCAATTGCGGAGCCTCGGTTATCGGTTTTCCGATACGGTGATGTTGACAGTCGCTACTGCCTGCGGGGAAACGTATCCTTAATGCAGCGTGTGTGAAACCACGAATCATAAAACAAGTTCGTGGTTTCACACACGCCTGGTACTAAAAACACCCAAAGATCAAAAAAGGGGTTCAGCATGCCCAGAACCGTGAACATGTCCGACGAAATGATGGCCATGGCCGAGCAGGAAATCGTGGTCAGTAGCCGCTCTCTGGCAGACCAGATCGAGCACTGGGCCAGAATAGGCCGGGCGATTGAGGAATCACCCTCGTTCGATTACCAACGGGTCAAGGCCGCACTTACCGCCAGTATTCCCTACGATGATTTGAACTCCGCGGAGAAAACGGTGTACCTGGACGAGATGGACGAATTAAGCTGGGCTGAACCGAGCGCGGAAGAGAAAGCGTTCTATGCAAAACTGACCGGCCCAGGCCTGGATGAAAACGGCAAGATCATTTACCCCGATGACCCGGACCCGACCTAAATTCAGGATCGAGAATCGGCACCGATGCTTGTGGCCGCTATGCGGTCAGGCCCGAATACCCCTTCAGCGCGTCAAAGTGCAGGGTTTAGCCCACAACGTTAAATAAGCTGGTCCTTATCCGGAAGCGGATTAAAAACAAACGTCTTGTCTCGTGGTCGAGCCACCATCGGCGCTTGCCGTTTTTTGGCGCCAGGCGACCTGTCGTTGTTTTTGATGTGCCGGCGGACGTAACCCAGAAACGTGGCATATTGGCACTGCAGTTTCTTTTTGCTGACGAAAAACGCATGAATCGTTTTTAGGGAGTATCCGGCGGTCATGGCGTCTTCGACGTCCTGTTGAATCGCTAAGAAGGCGATTTTTTGCTGATAGCGGGGGCTTGGTGTGGGTTGCTGATGGCTCCATTCGGCCAGTTGTTCCAGAATCCGTTCGCTCATTTTTTACTGTCCCATTTTTTCATTGTTCACGACATCAAGACGTAACACGCGGTCCACTTTTGATGTTATTTCATAAAACTTAGATATAACAACTTAAATTCAAGTGCAACTTACATCGAACTTTGGTCGCACTTAGGTCGAAGTACCCACTTGTGCTATGAAAATGACTCAACAGTGCGGTTCCTTATTCGATGATAATGACGTGCATTGTGCAGGGCAGGATAGGTGAAGTAGGCCCACAACCCATTGGTGGGCCTACTTCACGAAACCTGATTCGCCTACCGGCTCAACGGTGTGGGATGCAGTGGGCATTCGAATCCCAAGAGTGGGTAAGACCACGAAACTATTTCATTCACGCCTGATTTTCTTTTGCCGTATATCAAAAGGGTTTCATTCTGAAATCGTGTCAGTGGGTTAACTCAGGGCATCGAACGGGCCCGCATCATGTGGGCGCAATCGATTCAAAAACGGCTTCTTTCAAACAAAGCCGTCCTAAAGCGCGACTTGATTCCCTAGCAGTTATTTTTCTCCCTGAATCCTCCACTAGATTAACCTTGTCTGCGACAACCTAAGCGCCAGGACTATTTCTGATGGGTCAAAGAGGATAGGGCAGTTTTCTGGTGGGATGGATTAGTAGGATGGTGCATGAAGGGTTGGTCTCACTGCACGGTGGTTGGATCAAGCTTTACTGTTCTGGGTGAAAAAACACTGTGCTGCCCTGCAGAGTGTTCGAGTAGCTTAGAGTCACTAACTCCCAGCTACTCGATTAGCCTTTTTAGTATTGTCAGCGAGTGACAACATGTTTATAGCTTTGCCCTGCTGTGCGCAGAAAGCATTCTTTCATTGAATCACGGATGATATCTAATCCTTGTTGCAACTCATTTTCCGATATAGTCAGAGGCGGCAGAAGCTTCATTACTTGCCCTTTACGACCGGCGTTTTCGATGAGCAGCCCTTTGTCAAAGCACTTAGCCAGCACCCTTTCTACCAGGTCACTATTACCGATGACGCTGAAATCCAGGCCCCAGATCAGTCCTAATCCCCGCAGTTGTAGGCGCGGGTCCAATTCCTCGATAATATTGCTCAGTGAATTTTCTACTAGGAGGCTTTTCTGCTCTACTTGCTGTTGTAGCCCTTGTGAGGTCCACATCTCAATCCCTGCCGCGCCACCAATGAAAGCTAGTTGGTGACCACGGAAAGTACCGCTGTGTTCGCCTGGCAACCATTTGTCAAGTTCTGGCTTCAAAAGTACTATAGCCATTGGCAGGCCATAGCCGCTAATGGATTTGGATAAGGTAATAACATCCGGTACAATGCCTGCTCGCTCGAACGAGAAGAAACCACCTGTACGTCCGCAGCCCACTTGAATATCGTCTACAATCAGTAGCAAATCGTGTTTATCGCACAAGGCACGCAACTGTTTCAGCCATTCCTCTGGTGCCACCACGATTCCACCTTCAGCTTGAACCGTTTCCACCAGTACAGCGGCCGGCTTGTCGAATCCGGAATTGGGGTCGGATAGCACTGAATCCATATAGGCGATGGTATCGATTTTTTCCATTGCGCCAAATGGATATGGCATGAAATTAACATTTGGCAGCGGGGTACCGGCACTCATACGATTATACTGGTTTCCAGTGCAAGCTAGGCTTCCCAGGCTCATACCGTGGAAGCCGCCCTGGAATGCGAAAATAGCGGCCCTCCCCTTCACCTTGCGAGCAATCTTCAGAGCAGCCTCTACTGCATTTGTGCCGGTTGGGCCGCAGCACTGAATGCGATAATCCAGCTTCCGTGGCAGCAGGATTTTCTCCTGTAGAGTTTTTATGAACTCACCCTTGGCGACCGTGAACATATCCAGGGCCTGCATTATGCCATCATCTCGCAGATAATCGATCAGCTTCTCGCGGATAAAGTCAGGATTGTGACCATAATTGAGGGCACCAGCACCCGCGAAGAAATCGAGATATCGACGGCCGTCCTCGTCCTCTATAAAAGAGCCCTTAGCCCGCTTGAAAATTGTAGGAAATGCACGACAGTAGGAACGTACTTCGGATTCATACTGATGAAATATCTCGGTACCCATACACACCACCTCATCTTTTGTTGTTGTGATATTTTTGATGTCTTGATGTGAAAAGTATTATTAATCTTTGCGTTAGTATAGATATACGTCTAAGCCAATTTGATTCTGTATTTTTTACAGAAAAGTGAACGCAACAATTTGCTAAATTATCTCGCAACCCGACATACGTCTTCACTTTATTAATTTTTACTTTTCAGTTCAATATAAAATATTTTATACAATGAAAAGTAGTACTCATCTTAGGATTATTTCTTTATTGATCTATACATTTTTAAGTTGCTAATAGCGTCCTTCTAACAGAGTAGTATGGTTCTAATCTATCAATAGATATTAACGCAATTTTATAATATGAATATGAAGGGTATCTTCATGATAAACCTATTCTGAATGAAATAATAATGAGCATAAATGCTAGGGCCTGCTTACGTTTCATCGTTAGCCTCTATAGAGCATGAAATTCGACCAATCAAGAAGGGGAGGATCGCAGTTTGATGATTCCAAATAAGCGAGGAACAACGCAGAGTGGTCGTATTTCAGGCTTCACTCTTCGGCCCGGGTCTGTCTTTTCTCCTACCTGCGTTTCTGATCGATTATGTAGAATAACTGCACTGAGCACACCGTGATTTGACAGACAAAAAACAGAACTGGCAGAGGCTAACGATGAAACGTAAGCAGGCCCTCATATATTATCCAATATATATAATTTAAGCTGGATAAATAGAAAATAAGTAATCTTAAAAATGTTTTGGCTCGCGTGATACATAATTGAAAAATGTCTCGAAATAATTACATATTTGGAAGGTGGTTTAGCTGGTTTTTGTAGAGATCAAAAAAGAATTCAAATAAAGAAAAGCTGGTTGTGATAATTCTAATAAAAATACTTTTTACCAAAAGTAGGCATATATTTTTTTTACTGTTGACGAGGTCAGTAGCCTAATTAATTATAGCGCCTCCGTTTTTACTCAAAAAAGATAAGATTCGGATTTGCTCACTTGGCAAGGGATGTTGCCGACCTGCCAAATTACTGTAATCAAGAATGATCGCTATATATTTTCTTTTCATTGTCCATTTTTTTGCGTAGTTCTGTCCTCGATAAGCGGAATTATATGTATGCAAGGTTTGGCAACAAAAATAAAAAAACTACTGACCAATTCAGGTTATTTTTCATGAATTTCAATTTAATTTATTCGCAAGGGCGTGTCGGAGATAAAACAGAACACACCATAAGAGGTGCGGCTTTGACTGCACAGGAATTAGAATATATGCAGGGAAGCAAGGGTGTATGCGTTGGAAAGTGGCATCCGCCTGCCAGTGACGACTGGAGTACCTGCCTTCCTCAAGCACAGGAAACCTTAGTTTCATTGAAAAAAGCAGTATCTATAAGCATCAAGAGCGACAGACTTACGATACTGGCGTCAAATACCTGCTCGGCCAGTTTGGCAACACTGCCAGTAGTTGTGGAACAATACCCTGAGGTGATAATTCTTTGGTTTGATGCCCATGGTGATTTCAATACACCAGAAACTACTACTACAGGATATTTAGGCGGTATGGTTCTGGCTGCTGCCTGTGGTCTCTGGGATAGTGGTCATGGATCTGGGGTCCGTCCAGAACAAGTCGTGTTGGTCGGTGCGCATGATATAGATCCGCCTGAGCGCGACCTCCTACACAATGCTGGTGTTAGGGTCATTCCACCAAAGGAAGTCACACCAAATTCCGTTCTGAATGCCATAGGTGATGCGAAGGTATGGATACATATCGATTGGGATGTATTGGAGCCTGGACATATACCTGCGGACTATGAGGTCGCTGGGGGGTTGGTACCAAAGCAAATTCAAGCGGTGTTATCTTCCATCCCATCTGATCGTATTCTGGGCATTGAGTTGGCAGAATTTAAAGCACCTCTTGAGAGCAAAGACATAGATTCAGCCATTAACAATATCCGTTTAATTGTAGATCCTGTGATTGCATAAGCATCTGTTTATGCATAAGGAGTAACATCATGGACGATGAAGTTACAATAGAGGCTAAGGAAAGGGATAGAGCTATTATCCCCGGGAAATGCTATCTTTTCGATGAGACACGACTGTCGTGCCCAGACGATTTGCCATGGGCTAGAGAAGCGTTACAGGATTTCTCAGAAATTATGAGTGATGACGATTTTCCATGTTTATTTGGACGAAAAGCTTGGAACAACGCGTCAATATGGTTTCTTTTTTGCGAGAGGCGAGAATCCTGGACATTCATTGATTTTTTCAATGGTTTGAATGAATACACGGATTTTTTGAAAACAACCGCCACGGATCAGCGTATCTATTCGCCTCTGATTGTGTTCTTCAGCCAGGACTTCAATAATAAAGAGTTTCGACATCAATCAATTGGGTGGGAGGCTCTCAACTGGGCTCACAGGTTCGATTTTGCACCTTGGCCGCACAATATTCCTTTAGACCCAGATCATGAAAATTGGAGTTTCTGCTTCAATGGGGTTCAGATCTTTATCAATATGAGTTCGCATGACCACACTGTTCTACGCAGTCGAAATCTTGGTAAATACCTGACATTTGTAATAAATGCCAGGGAAAACTTTGACGCTGTTGCGAGCATCAATACCAAAAGCGGTCGTCTTATCCGAGAACGAATTAGATCTAGGATTTACAAATATAATGCAGGCGTTGTACCACAAGAATTGGGGTTCTATGGAGACCCCAGTAACCAGGAGTGGAGGCAGTACCAGCTTACTGAGGAAGGACTGGCCAGTCCTGATCGCTGTCCGTTTCAACCAAGGAAGGAAATCCAGCCATATGAAAATGATAAAACGGAATAGTTAAGTTAAACACAAGCGATCAATCTTTCAAATCCAACCTACTGTTTTTCCAGTGGTAACGTAAAGCGATGTACGCTAATAACTATTAAGGCGCCTAGCAGTAATGAACAGCACAACTGAAAAATCGATGTCTAACAGTCGTGGACATATTGAGATGGTAGCCGCAATGCTCCTAATGGGTACTGTGGGATATTTTGTCATAGAGTCAAAAATGGATCCGCATTCAGTGGTGTTTTTTCGTTGTCTATTCGGCGCCACATTCTTAGCAATATACTGCTCCATTTTTGGATTGTTCAAAAATACAGGAATTGGAAAACACAATATTGTTCCATTGCTGCTGAGTGGCGTATTTTTAGTTTGCAACTGGATGATGCTTTTTGCTTCATTTGAATCAGCTTCCATATCCACTTCAACCGCTGTATACCATGTACAACCATTCTTCTTTGCCTTGATATGGGCAGCAGCATATCGGGACCCTATTCCCCTAACCAAGATTGCTTGGATGATCATAGCTTTTATTGGTGTGGCCATGGTATCTGACATTCATTTGTCCTCGCTATCATCTGACCACCTACCGGGTATTTTACTTGCTCTTTCTGCTGCTATCCTTTGGGCAATATCTGCAGTGTTTGTCAAACAAATCAAGGACGTCCGCCCGCACCTGATAACTTTGGTTCAATTGACAATAGGGGTTTTTATGCTGCTACCCTTCACTAATCTAACAATGCTGAATACGACATCCTATTTGCAATGGCAGCATCTGGTTACGCTCGGATTCGTACATACCTGCCTTGTATACGTTTTCATGTATTCGGCATACCAGAAGCTCTCCACACCGACCATAGCAGTTTTGACATTCATTTACCCCGCCGTGGCAATTTTGGTTGATTACGTGTTTTATGGAAAAGCGCTGAGCGTAATTCAATTTCTGGGTGTGTCGCTAATAATGCTCAGCAGTTTTGGAGCCAGTCAGAATATTGTATTGCCCTTTCTTTCCTGGAAAAAAGCCTGATTAGACGTTTTTTTCACAATCTTAATATACAAGGGGTTCTGTGGAAGAACCGACAAATTTGACAAGTTTGGCTCTAACACGATCATAGCGAGCCCTGGAGTTGCTTAAACTGCCCCTGGATCATCGCCTTTTCCTGAAGTATTACCTTGTTC
>NZ_VRKW01000022.1 GCF_009746715.1 Ketobacter sp. MCCC 1A13808 | reverse complement strand
TAGCCCATCAGGGTCCGATGCCTACAAAGACGGCATCATGAAAGAGACCGGATACACGTAGGCAGTCGTACCTATTCGCTATTGATAAAAGTGCTTGCAATAGAGGAGGAGTCCATACACGCCAATAAAACAGCATCTATTAATTAATCTCAGCGCCTGAAACACTGTTCCTGTATTTATTTCAATACGGAGAACAGGATGAAACCCAATGAATCACCCGATACCGCAGTTCAGGATTGGCCGAAGTTGATGACTGCCTGGAAACGATCCGAGCTGAGCGGTGCTGAGTTTTGCAAGCGCCGTGGCCTGACTTATCACAAATTTCTGGAAACGCAAACTGTTCAAGTCCGCTTCCAAGACACCCGCGCAGAGCCCCTTTATAAAAGTAAAATCGCCGCCAACGGTTGCCGCTCCAGATGGTCTCACGGTCACGCTGCCCGGAGGCATCCTGATTGAGGGCGTGAATGAAACCAACGTCAGTTTGTTGCGCGGCATTCTGGAACAACTATGAGACCGCGCTATCTGCGCCCCGCACTGGAAATGCTTCGCCCATACTTCTTTACTGGCTTTCATCATCGTGGCCAAATACGCCGATGGCTTGCCCCTGTATCGACTCGAAGGTATTTTAAAACGTTACGGCAATCCCGTCAGCCACACCAACATGGCCAATTGGATCATCCGTCTGGATGAGGTGTTCAAACCCCTGATAATCCTGATGCGAGAGAGCCAAAATCAGGGCCGATATATCAACGCCGATGAAACCCGGATCCAAGTACTCAAGGAAAATGGCTTCAGTGTTTTATCCGACAGATGGATGTGGGTGACCTGCGGTGGTCCACCGGATCAACCCTCGGTGCTGTTTGAATACGACCCCTCCCGTGCCGGGGCGGTCCCGGAACGACTACTTGCGGATTTTAAGGGCATTCTGCAAGCAGATGGCTATTCCGGCTACGCGAGAATCTGTCAGAAAAACCAATTACAACGCATTGGCTGCTGCACCCAAAGGGCATAAAGGATCACGCCCGACGCAAGTTCGTGGAAGCGGTGAAAGCCGTCGATCCGAAAACGAAAAAGAATAAAGGTAAGGCTTCAGAAGCCGATGTTGCCGTAGCAAAAATCCGACAGCTGTATCGCATTGAAGCAGCCATCTCGGAATGCAGCGAAGCGGATAAATACCTTAAGCGTCAGGAACTGAGCGTACCGATACTCAACGAATTCAAAGCCTGGCTGGAAAAGAACGTCAGCAAAGTGATGAAGGGTTCCCAAACACGCAAGGCCATGGAATACACTCTGAATCAATGGGAATACCTGATTGGCTATTGCGATCACGGCTACCTTAATATCAGCAATGCCAAAGCTGAAAATGCCATCCGTCCGTTTGCAGTAGGTCGTAAAGCCTGGTTATTTGCTGATACAACTCATGGGGCAAGAGCCAGCGCGACCTGTTATTCCCTGATTGAAACCGCGAAGGCCAGCCAGCTGGAACCTTATGCCTACATCCGCTATGTGCTGGAGCATATTGGTTCTGCTGAAACGCTGGAAGAGGTTGAAGCACTGCTGCCGTGGAATGTGCCGCTGGAGAAAAATTCAAAAATTGCAACCGACTACGGTAAGAACAAGTAGGCGGATTTAAGGGCGCTTACGTTTAAATTTGCGCGTGTTAACCCAATCGCTATTTCTGTGTGTTGTGTGAGTTTTGCGGGGGCGTAACTCTCTGTTTTTATTGGTCGGAGTGAGAGGATTTGAACCTCCGACCCCTGCCTCCCGAAGGCAGTGCTCTACCAAGCTGAGCCACACTCCGATTTTTTGAAAACCTTAAAACTTAATGGTTGCGTTGAACAGCCAGATCACACAAAGCCATCAGCGCTTCTTTATATATTGAATCTGAAACATCATCAATAGCTTGCTTGGCCAGGCCTGCTTTTTCCCTGGCTTTTTGTATGGTGTATTCCAGTGCGCCGCATTCTTTCACAGTGTTTGTGATGGCGTCAATATTCTCAAGTCCGCCAGTCAGAATGGCACTGCGGATAAGCTGCTTTTCACTTTCTGAAGCGTGCTGTAAGGCATAGATTAGGGGTAGGGTAGGTTTGCCCTCGGCCAGATCATCGCCTACGTTTTTACCCATGGTGTCAGCAGATCCGTTGTAATCCAGCACATCATCCACTAGCTGAAATGCACAACCCAGGTGATCTGCATAGGTCGCAAAGGCCTGCTCAGTCGCGGAATCCGGTTGCGCCAGTACAGCGCCGGACTGGGCCGAAGCTTCAAACATCTTGGCCGTTTTGTAGCGGATGACCTCCATATATTGATCTTCTGAAGTGTCGGGATTCTTGCAGTTAACCAATTGAAGGACTTCACCTTCGGCAATCAGGTTGGTGGCGTTGGACAGAATCTTTAGAATCTTCATATTGCCCACGTTCACTACCATCTGGAACGAGCGGGAAATCAGAAAGTCACCCACCAGCACGCTAGGGGCATTCCCCCAGACCTCATTGGCGCTGGCTTTGCCGCGGCGAAGGGACGATTCATCGACGACATCGTCGTGCAACAGGGTAGCGGTATGCAAAAATTCTACTACGGCCGCAACTTCAATGTGCTGGTCGCCCTGGTAGCCCAGTGCGCGCGCGCTGAGCAGGCAAACCAGCGGTCGTAGACGCTTGCCACCGCTATCAATGATATAGTTGCCTATCTCTTTGATCAGCGGTACATGGGTATGTAACTGTTTGAAAATGAAGTCATTGACCTTGAGAAAGTCGTCGTCGACCGCTGCGGAGATCGCTTTAAAATCCATAAATACTGACCGTGATGGGGGTGGGGCCAAGCGACCACACAAATACAACGCTTGATAACCCGAATGCTATGGCTTGGGGCTTCTGAGTGTCAAGCTAAAGACTTGATTTTACTGGTTCTGAGGGGCGCGACCAGAAAAGTGGATAGCATTCCAATATCGGGCTTGCGTGCATTAACCGATTCCCTTACAATTGCGCCCCCTGTGACTCGACGCATGTAGCTTTTCTGTGCGCTAGCTCAAAGCAAGCTCAGTCGAAACGTCGGGTTAATCAAAGAATTTTTGTAGCATATAAAGAGCGGTTGGAGTCAGCAGCTATGTACGCGGTATTTGTAAGTGGTGGCAAACAGCATCGGGTCGCAGAAGGCGATATCCTAAAGCTGGAAATGATTGATGCCGAGCCTGGCTCAGCCATCGAGTTTGATCAGGTTTTGTTGGTCGCTAACGGCGACGACGTTAAAATTGGTGCACCTGTCGTTGAAGGCGGCATGGTGAAAGCGGAAGTGGTCACCCACGGCCGTGGCGAGAAAGTTAAAATTATTAAGTTTCGTCGTCGTAAGCACCATCGTAAACAAATGGGCCATCGCCAGTACTTCACTGAAGTGAAGATCACTGGTATCAACGCCTAATCCCAAGTTAGTTAAGGAGAAGCAAAATGGCTCATAAGAAAGCTGGTGGTAGTACCCGTAACGGTCGCGATTCCGAAAGTAAGCGCCTTGGCGTTAAACGGTACGGCGGCCAGGTCGTAAAAGCAGGCAACATTATTGTTCGCCAGCGCGGGACTCAGTTTCACCCAGGTGTGAACACTGGTCTGGGCAAAGATCATACGATCTATGCCAAAGTGGACGGTGTGGTCAAGTTTCAGGTGAAAGGTCCTAAAAGTCGCAGATTCATTACCATCGAACCTGTCGCTTAATTCCTAGCGCTACTTCGAGACAATGCTGAGCCCTGCCGTAAGGCGGGGCTTTTTGCGTTATAGTCCCGGGCGTGTAGGATGGTAATTGAAGGCGTTATGCTTAAGTAGTTTTGCAGTGTTATAGGTGCGGGAGCAACCCCATGAAATTTGTTGATGAAGCCGCAATACGTGTTGAAGCCGGAGATGGCGGGAATGGCTGTTTGAGCTTCCGGCGTGAAAAATACATTGAATATGGCGGCCCTGACGGCGGTAATGGGGGTGTTGGCGGTAGTGTTTTGCTGCAGGCAGATAACGGCCTGAATACCTTGGTCGATTATCGCTATGAGCGCTTATTTAAGGCGCAGCGCGGTGAAGGTGGGGCCGGTCGTAATTGCACGGGTGCCAGTGGCGAGGACCTTGTGCTCAGGGTGCCGGTCGGCACCACCGTTATCGATGAAGATACCGATGAGGTGTTGGGCGATTTGTTGAAGCACGGCGATCAATTCCTGGTGGCCCGAGGCGGTCGTGGTGGTTTGGGGAATACCTGTTTTAAATCAAGCACTAACCGTGCTCCCAGGCGCACGACCCCCGGAACGGAAGGCGAGAAGCGCAATTTACGTTTCGAACTGAAAGTCCTGGCCGATATCGGCTTGCTGGGGATGCCGAATGCGGGCAAGTCCACCTTGATTCGTGCCGTGTCCGCTGCCAAGCCCAAAGTGGCTGATTATCCCTTTACTACGTTGGTGCCCAATCTGGGTGTGGTAAAAGTAGACCGTTTGCGTAGTTTTGTAATGGCGGACATTCCCGGTCTGATTGAGGGTGCAGCAGAGGGCGCGGGCCTGGGAATTCGTTTTCTCAAGCATTTGGCGCGGTGTCGTATCCTGTTGCATGTGGTCGATATTGCGCCCTGGGATCAGTCCAGCCCGGTCGAGTCCGCTGAGGCGATTGCAGGTGAGTTGCAACTATTCAGCCCCACGCTGGCGCAGCGAGAGCGGTGGCTGGTATTAAATAAACTGGATTTGCTGCCGGATGAAGAAGCGGACGTCCGTTGCCAGCAAATTATCGATGATCTGGGTTGGGAGGGGGCAGTTTATCGGGTGTCGGCGGCCAATGGTGCCGGTACGCAGGATTTGGTTTTTGCCATAATGAATCACCTGGAAGAGTTGGATGAGCGTATGGCGGCGGATGAGGAATTCGCGGAGCAGGAGCGAGAGGCCCGGCAGCGCTTGGAGGAAGAGGCGCGGCACAAAATTCAGGAGCAGCGTGAAGAGCGTCGCCGTCTGCGTAAAGAAGCTAAAAACCGCAGTGATGACGATGATGATGACCACGAGGTGGAAGTGGTTTACGCTCCGCATTAATTTAATCTTATTTTGAATATGTCACTTATGAATGCATCCGATCGTCAGATGGCGCGCTCAAAAGTCGCCTTATCTAAACGCTGGGTAGTGAAAATCGGTAGTGCCCTGTTAACCGATGACGGGCGCGGTCTGGATCGTGAGGCGATAGCTGGCTGGGTCGCGCAAATGCACAGCCTCCGTCAGCGGGGGGTGGAGCTGGTGTTGGTCTCCTCCGGGTCCGTGGCTGAAGGTATGGCTCGGCTGGGTTGGAAGCAAAGGCCGAAGGCGATGCATGACTTGCAAGCAGCGGCGGCGGTTGGCCAGATGGGTTTGGTTCAGGCCTGGGAGCAGTCGTTCCAGCGGCATGGTGTTCACACTGCCCAGGTTTTGGTTACTCACGAAGATTTGTCCGATCGCAAACGTTACCTAAATGCGCGTAATACCCTGTTGGCCCTGATTGGGCATGATGTGGTGCCCGTAGTAAATGAAAATGACACGGTTGTTACGGATGAGATTCGCTTTGGTGACAACGACACATTGGGGGCGTTGACTGCAAATCTGGTAGAGGCCGAGTTGTTGGTGATCCTCACTGATCAGGAAGGCATGTTTGATGCTGACCCCCGCCAGAATTCTTCGGCTAAGCTAATATCCTGCGCTAAAGCGTCTGATTCAGCATTGCATTCAATGGCTGGTGGCGGGGCGGGTGTGCTGGGGCGGGGCGGTATGGCAACCAAGCTCAGGGCGGCTCAATTGGCGGCGCGCTCCGGGGCGGCCACGGTTATAGCCGGCGGGCGTCTTCCGGCGGTACTTGAGCGAATTCAGGAGGCTGATGAGGTCGGGACTTTGCTGCTCGCTGATGACACGCCAATGGCTGCTCGGAAACAGTGGTTGGCCGGCCACCTGCAAATGCGGGGTGTGTTGACGTTGGATGCGGGCGCGACCAAAGCGCTCAGGGAAAAAGGTGTGAGTCTGCTGCCCGTTGGTGTGCGGGAAGTGAAGGGGAATTTCTATCGTGGTGAAATGGTGGCCTGCGTAGATCCGGATAACCAGCGGGTTGCTTGTGGTCTGGTGAACTACAGTGCTGAAGAGGCGCGTCAGATTATGGGGCTAGGCAGCGAGAATATTGCTGCGATCTTGGGTTACGTAGACGAGAAAGAGTTGATACATCGGGATAATATGGTGGTTTTGTAGTTCATGTTAAGCTTGTGGGCCCCAACAAAAAAACCGGCAACAGCCGGTTTTTTTGTTGCTTCAGCAAAGGAAGCCAAGAACATATCGCTAATTAAGCGGCCAGACCTTTAATCTGGGCGTTTAAACGGCTCTTATGGCGAGCGGCTTTGTTCTTGTGGATAATGCCTTTAGTTACCATGCGGTCGATAACGGGCACTGCTGCAAGGTACGCTTTCTGGGCGTTTTCCTGGTTGCCGGTAGCAATCTCGTTAATCACTTTTTTGATCTGTGTGCGAACCATGGAGCGCAGACCGGCATTGTGTCTGCGACGCTTTTCAGACTGGCGTGCACGTTTCTTAGCTGATTTGATGTTAGCCAAGGTCTAGCTCCTTTTGAAACGTATAATCTAAACGTAGGTTGATCAGACGGGTAAGTTACAACCCGTCCGACTGAATTTAATTGGTGCGATCGAAAAGCACGTTGGCTTGAAACAACTTGATTTCGAGGACGCAAGATTATTCATGCATAGGCCCCCACTGTCAAGGCCTGAATACTATTTACTGGTTGGGGATAGGGAATATTCAGACAATACGTATAATAGCGGCCTTCATTGTTTAGGGTCATCAGTGCATGAAACAGGAAATAACAGGGCAGAAACAGAAGGGGTTACTCCGTTCCACCGGTATTGTCAGTGTTTTTACGCTGATGTCCCGGGTGCTAGGGCTGGTTCGGGATGTTGTGGTGGCAAATATGTTTGGTGCCGGAGCCGGAGCCGATGCCTTCTTCGTTGCCTTCAAGATCCCTAATTTTTTTCGGCGTCTATTCGCTGAAGGTGCCTTTTCCCAAGCCTTCGTTCCAGTTTTGTCAGAATACCGTGCGCAGCGGGATCTGGCAGAAGTTCGCTTGCTGATTAGCTACACCTCGGGAACGTTAGGGGGAGTGCTGATTGCCGGAACGATTTTTTGCGTTGTGTTTGCTCCAGCGGTGACCTATTTGTTTGCACCGGGCTTTCACGACACCCAGGGGAAGTTTGATTTGGCGGCGGATATGCTCCGGCTCACCTTCCCTTATTTATTGCTGATTTCCCTTACCGCCTTTCTGGGCAGCATCCTCAATAGTTACGGTAAGTTTGCTATTCCTGCTTTTACCCCGGTGATCTTAAACATAGTGTTGATTAGCTTTGCGATTTTTATATCACCGCTAATGGATCCACCTATCCTGTCGTTGGCCTGGGGGGTGCTGGCATCCGGGGTGATTCAGTTGGTATTCCAGATGCCCTTTATTAAGCAAGTGAATTTGTTGGTGCGGCCAAGCTGGGGTTGGAGCGACCCCGGGGTCAAGCGAATTCTAGCGCTTATGGTCCCTGCGCTGTTCGGTGTTTCCGTAGCCCAGATTAACCTGTTACTGGATACGGTGTTGGCGTCCTTTTTGGAAAATGGGAGCATTTCCTGGCTGTATTATTCTGACCGGCTGATGGAGCTGCCCCTTGGCGTGTTTGGTATTGCCATTGCGACTGTGATTCTGCCAAGCCTTTCCCGTAAGCACTCTACTAAATCGTCCGAGTCTTTCTCGGGGACATTGGATTGGGCGGTTCGCATGGTGTTGTTGATTGGCCTGCCGGCCAGCCTGGCGCTGGTGTTGTTAGCTAAGCCGATGCTGATTACGCTGTTCCAATATGGGGAGTTTGCCCCATCGGATGTAGATAAAGCCAGTATGAGCTTGCAGGCGTACAGCCTGGGCTTGCTGGCATTTATGGTCATCAAAGTGCTGGCTCCGGGCTACTTTGCCCGACAGGACACTAAAACCCCGGTGTCAGTCGGTATTAAAGCGCTGGTGGTAAATATGGTGCTTAATTTAGCCTTAATTATTCCTTTGGCGCACGTTGGACTGGCGCTGGCGACCAGCTTGTCTGCAGCGCTAAATGCCGCGCTGCTCTACCTTGGGCTGCGCAAAGAAGGCGTCTATCAGCCTCAGGCGGGGTGGGCAATATATCTGTTAAGATTGGCTGCGGCAGCCGGTTTAATGATTGCGCTTATATTATGGATGGACCGGGACGTTTCCGAGTGGTTAAGCTGGGGCTGGGAAGAGCGGGTCTGGCAGCTGGCACAAGTGGTTGTGTTGGGGCTGCTATCTTATGTAGGTACCTTGTTAATACTAGGGATGCGTCCTCGTGATTTGCTCACAAAGCCAGGTATTGATTAGGTTATATCCGTCCCTTAACTCCGCTATAATGCTGGGCCTTTTGGCAAGATGACAGAAACATGGAGCTGATCCGCGGCGTTCACAATTTACGGCCCCGTCACCAAGGGTGTGTGGCTACTATTGGCAATTTTGACGGTGTGCACCTTGGGCATCGCGCCATAATTCGCCAAGTAACTGAAAAGGCTAAGGTATTAGACTTGCCCTCAGTGGTCATGGTATTTGAACCACAGCCGCGCGAGTTTTTTGCACCGCAGGAAGCACCGGCCCGATTGATGACTTTTCGTGAGAAATGCGAAGTGATTGCTGAATTGGGTGTGGATAAAGTGCTGTGCGTTCGTTTCGATCATCGATTTTGTAATCAGAGTGCTCGACAATTTTGTGACGATATTCTGGTGGCCGGGCTGGGTATAAAACATCTCGTGGTTGGCGACGACTTTCGTTTCGGAAATGATCGTACCGGTGATTTCCGTTTCTTACAAAGTAAGGGCGAAGAGCACGGGTTTACCGTAGAGAACACGCACACCTTTGAATGGCACGGCGACAGAGTGAGCAGTACCCGAGTGCGGGAATGCCTGGAGCAGAGTGATTTCGATTCCGCAGCGGTTATGCTGTGCCAGCCGTTTTTTATGTCGGGACGCGTTATACATGGCGAGAAGCTGGGACGGACTATCGGTGTGCCGACGGCTAACTTTCTACCGAAACGGGTGCGTACGCCGGTCAGTGGCGTTTTTGCCGTGCAGGTGCGTGGTCTGGATCCTGCGCTTCCCGGTGTAAAAAATGGCGTTGCCAACGGAGTTGCCAATCTGGGGACGCGGCCTACTGTCGGTGGCGAAAAAGTGCGCTTGGAGGTGCACTTGCTTAATTTCAAGGGGGATCTTTATGGCCGCCACCTGCGGGTTATGTTCCGCCATAAAATACGGGAAGAAATTAAATTTGATGGGCTGGAAGCCCTGAAAGTCGCCATACAGCAAGATATTGAAACCGCAACACGCTATTTTAAGCGCAATTAACAATAGATCAGAACCAGGACATATTTTAAAGGGCAGTTGAATTTCATGGCCGATTACAAATCCACATTGAATCTCCCCAATACCCAGTTCCCGATGAAGGCGAACTTGGCGCAACGGGAACCGCAATTGCTTAAGCGTTGGGCTAAGCTGGACCTGTACCAAGCCGTACAGAATGCCACAGCCGGGCGTCCGCAATTTATTCTGCACGATGGCCCTCCCTATGCGAACGGCGATATTCATATCGGTCATTCGGTGAATAAAATTCTGAAAGACACAATTATCCGCGCTAAAAGGCTGAGTGGGTTTGATGCTCCCTATGTCCCCGGATGGGATTGTCATGGTCTTCCTATCGAGCATAACGTGGAAAAGAAAATCGGTAAGGCTGGCGTAAAAGTGCCCTACGACGTCTTTCGCAAAAAATGCCGTGAATATGCGACCAAGCAGGTGAATGGCCAACGCGAGGATTTTATGCGGCTGGGAATATTGGGTGATTGGCACAACCCCTATCTGACCATGGATTTTAAAACGGAAGCGGATACTATTCGGGCGTTGGGGCGGATCGCTGAGAATGGTCATCTGGTAAAAGGCTTCAAGCCTGTGTATTGGAGTGTCGTGGGTGGCTCTGCTCTGGCAGAAGCGGAAGTGGAATACCAGGATAAAACCTCTACTCAGGTCGACGTACGATTTCACCCGGTGGACCGCGAGGCCTTTGCGAAGCAGTTCGGTTTGGCGTCCATCAGTCTGCCATTGTCTGTGGTTATCTGGACTACCACGCCCTGGACTTTGCCTGCCAATCAGGCTGTCGCATTAAGTCGGGATTTGGAATACAGCCTGGTAGAGCTGGATGCGGGGAACGGGAACGAGATTATTTTGCTGGCCTCGGATCTGGTAGAAACGGTTTGTAAGCGATACGGCGTGGAATCTTTCGTCGTGCTTGAAACCACCACCGGGATCAACCTGGAAAATACACTGTTGCGTCATCCTTTTATCGACCGGGTTGTTCCGGTTGTCATGGGTGATCATGTAACTACTGATGCAGGTACAGGCGCTGTGCACATTGCGCCGGATCACGGTCTGGACGATTTTAACGTGGGTTTGAAGTACGGCATTAACACTCTGAACTATGTCGCTGCGGATGGCAGCTATGTGGAATCTACGCCGCTGGTTGCAGGGCAGCACGTTTATAAAGTCGAACCCAGAATTCTGGATTTGCTGGAGCAAAACGGGGCTCTGCTGAAGCAGGCAAAAATGGTTCACAGCTATCCCCATTGTTGGCGCACGAAAACGCCATTGATCTATCGCGCCACGCCGCAGTGGTTTATCAGCATGCAGCAGAAGGGCTTGCTGGAAGCCTGTAAGAAAGCGGCCCATCAGGTGGAGTGGTTACCCGAGTGGGGGAAAGCCCGCATTGAAGGTATGCTGGAGCAAAGTCCGGACTGGTGTGTTTCCCGGCAACGAACCTGGGGAGTGCCTATTGCGCTGTTTGTGCATAAAGAAACGTCTGAGCTGCATCCTGATAGCGCAGAATTAATTGAAGCGGTTGCAAAAAAGGTAGAACAGGACGGAATCGAAGCCTGGTTCAAATTGGATGCTGCGGAATTACTGGGCGCGGATGCTGAGCGTTACGAAAAGGTAACCGATACATTGGATGTGTGGTTCGATTCCGGTGTCACCCATTTTTCAGTGCTGGAGCAACGGGATAATCTGCGCGTCCCTGCGGATCTGTATCTAGAAGGTTCTGACCAGCATCGTGGTTGGTTTCAGTCCTCTCTGAAAACCAGTGTTGCGATTCGCGGAGAAGCGCCCTATAAAACGGTGTTAACTCACGGCTTCACCGTGGATGCTCAGGGCAAGAAGATGTCAAAATCCCTGGGCAATGTTATTTCACCCCAAACCGTGGTCAAAAATCTAGGGGCCGATATTATTCGCTTGTGGGTTTCGGCTACCGATTATCGCGGCGAGATGACGGTTTCCGACGAAATTCTGAAACGGACGGCTGACTCCTATCGCCGTATCCGTAATACCGCCCGTTTTTTGTTGTCCAACCTGAATGAGTTCGATCCGCAAACGAATTTGGTTGCCCAGGATGACATGCTTGCATTGGATCGCTGGGCTGTTCATCGTGCGGCAGTTTTGCAGCAAGAAATCATGCGTCATTACGATGAATTTCAGTTTCATGTGATCTATCAGAAGTTGCATAACTATTGTGTAGTGGATTTGGGCGGTTTTTATCTGGACGTGATTAAGGATCGGCAATACACCTGCAAGCAGGACAGTGTGGCAAGGCGTTCGGCGCAAACTGCGTTGTATCATATTGCCGAAGCACTGGTACGCTGGATCTCCCCTATTTTGAGTTTCACTGCCGATGAGTTGTGGGAATTTATTCCGGGTCAGCGTAGTGCCTCGGTGGCACTTGAAACCTGGTACGACGGATTATTTACCTTGCCTCCCAGCGAGTCCATGAGTGCGGATTTCTGGCAGAGCATTCAGGGTGTAAAAACTGCAGTGAACAAGCAATTAGAGGACGGGCGCAAAAACGGCGTCGTCGGCAGTAGTCTGGAAGCAGAAGTGGACATCCATTGCAGCGGTGAATTGAAAGCGGATCTGGATCGGCTGGGTAACGAGTTGCGTTTTGCTATGATCACCAGTGCAGTTCGTGTACATCGCTGGAGTGACGGTGGTGAAATTGCTGAGCTGGATGGTTTGAAAGTGGAAGTGCAAAAAAGCCAACATCCGAAGTGTGTACGGTGTTGGCATCTTCGGCCCGATGTCGGGTCTGATCAGAACCATCCCGAACTGTGTTTGCGTTGTGTCGACAATGTGGAAGGTGATGGTGAAGATCGACACTTTTGTTAGTGAGCCGGATATTCAAGGTACAGGAATTAATTAAGTGAAAACTATGACAGAAACCGCGGATAACAAAGCACCCGCAGAGAATCAGCCCCTCGGTATGTTGTCGTGGTTGTGGCTATCGACGGCGGTGGTGATTCTGGATCAGGCCACCAAATTGTGGGTAGTGGCTGTGTTTGAGAAGTACGAGCGTTTGGCGGTATTGCCATTTTTCAATTTGACCCTGGCTCATAACGAAGGCGCGGCCTTCAGCTTTCTGGCCGGTGCGGGTGGCTGGCAGCGTTGGTTCTTTACGGCTATTGCCGCCGTAGTCAGTGTTGTATTGATTATGTGGTTACGCAAGCTGCCTAAAACCGACAGGCTGATTGCCGTTGCGCTGGCCTTGATTCTGGGCGGAGCGCTGGGTAATTTATACGACCGCGTTACTCTGGGCTATGTTGTCGATTTTCTTGATTTTTATTGGCAGGACTATCACTTTCCCGCGTTTAACGTAGCGGACAGCGCGATTACCGTAGGAGCGGGTTTGATGATTCTAGATATGTTCATTCACCCCGGGAAGCGTTAGCCTTGAGCGAATTTATCCGAATCGGCCCGGACAAACGGGTGACGTTACATTTTTCAGTTTTATTGATGGACGGCGCGGTGGTGGATACCACCAAATCCGGCAACCCCGCTACCTTTACCGTCGGTGATGGTAATTTGTTGCCCGGATTCGAACAATCGATATTCGGCCTTAAAGCCGGTGACAAGCGATCGGTTGTGCTGGAAGCAGAAAATGCATTTGGGCCCTATAATCCTGAAAATATTCAGACAATGCGCCGCGGGTTATTTTCCCGTGATATGGATTTGCAGCCTGGTTTGGTGGTGTCGTTTGCAGATAAAAGCAAAGCAGAGCTGCCTGGTGTCATCAAGGCAGCAGACGACGATCAGGTGGTTGTGGATTTTAACCATCCGCTCGCAGGTAAAGATATTACCTTCCAGGTCGAAATCATTAATGTGGTGGACGCGCAGTCTCAAGCGGTTCAATTACAGTAGCGAATCAACCGAACCATTCAAAACTTAGTCGAGGCACATATGGAAATCAAAATGGCAAACCCCCGTGGATTTTGTGCTGGTGTAGACCGGGCGATTGCCATCGTAAACCGGGCGCTGGATGTGTTTGGAGCACCGATCTACGTACGCCACGAAGTGGTGCATAATAAGTTTGTTGTGGATGGCTTGCGGGATCGCGGTGCCGTGTTTGTGGACGAACTGCAGGAAGTACCGGATGATGCCATTGTGATCTTTAGTGCCCACGGTGTTTCCAAGCAAGTGCAAAACGAAGCGGAAGGCCGTGGGCTCAAAGTGTTCGATGCGACCTGTCCGCTGGTCACCAAGGTGCATATGGAAGTTATGAAATACTCCCGCGACGGTATGGAGTGTGTGCTGATTGGCCACGAGGGGCATCCCGAAGTGGAGGGCACTATGGGTCAGTATGATCACTCGTATGGTGGTGGAATTTATCTGGTGGAAACGGTCGCGGATGTAGCAAAGCTCAAAGTCCATAATCCGGACAAGCTCGCGTATGTAACTCAGACTACACTCTCCGTGGACGACACTTCTGCCATTATCGACGCTTTGCGAATTCACTTTCCCAAAATCGAAGGGCCCCGCAAGGATGATATATGTTACGCCACGCAGAACCGTCAGGATGCAGTGAAAACGTTGGCATTGGAAACTGAAATTGTATTTGTGGTGGGGTCACCCAATAGTTCTAATTCGAATCGTTTACGTGAACTGGCAGAACGCTGTGGTGCGCGGGCGTACCTTGTTGATGAACCGGGCCAGTTGCAAAAAGAATGGTTAGACAATGTGAAAACCATCGGTGTTACTGCTGGAGCCAGCGCACCGGAAGAATTGGTTTTGCGGGTGGTGAACCAGCTAAGAGAGTGGGGTGGGAACAGCCCTGCGGAACTCAGCGGGCGAGAGGAGAACATTGTGTTCTCCATGCCCAAAGCCTTGCGCTAAGAAGTAACAAAAACTAGTCCCAACCGGCGTTACCGTTCCATTTTTTGGCACCGGTGTTTTTCAATTCCAGGGTGCCATCGGCATCTTGTCCGTTTTTGGGTTGCGCCTGCAATGTGTAACTGGTGGCGTCCAAAGCTGTGATTTTCAGGTCATAAAACTTTTTTGACCCGTCTATGGGGGCTTCTGCCGGATAAACACCGGTAGCGCCGACGGTGGCGCCAACGTAAGTGTTATTGGCAGTGTGGTATCGCTCCATAGCCTGAGCTAACCCCATCAACGCGCCTTTAGCATCTGTACGGCGGGTTTTCTTCACTGAGCTATCGTATGCGGGGTAGCCCACCGCAGCGAGAATCGCTACGATGGCCACCACAATCATCAGTTCAATCAGTGTAAATCCCTTTCCCTTTTTAAGTAATGAACCTTGCATCATGCCTCCTAAAAGCTGTACCAGAATGTTTTGGTAACAATATCGCCACTGCTGGCTTTGGTGAACTCGGTACCGACACCGACCAGGTCACTGGTGCCATCATCATCAGTGATTCGCACGTGAACCGGAGCTGAAGGGATCCCGCTCCCCATTAGGGTTGAAGAACCCCAACGGTCGGCGGTATCTGTTCCAACCACGGTGGGTGTAGCATCGATCAGATTAATGCTATAGAGCTTGCGTACAGCGGTGTCCGTTGCTGTACAGCTGGCACTGGCTATAACATCCGGTTGATAGGTTGTGAAGTACAGTACACCGTTGAGTGTTAATGCCCGAGCCAGTGTTTTTTCACCCGGGCCGGTTGTGTTCTTATATTCACCGAATAAATCGATAAACCAACCTTGTGCAGCACTCAAGCTTTCGGCGCTGTCTTCTTGCTGTGTATCGGTACCGTTTTCAATTATATTGTTTGTGGTATCGAAAAGATCGCTATGGGTGAGTTTAACGTAATCAGGATGGCCATCACTGTCCGTATCCGCGGGCGCCGAGGTCAGTGAGTTTTGCAGGACAAGATAAAATCGATCTTCCGTCGCAACGTTGAGCGGGTGCGCCTGAAAACCGGAGCCTATCGCGATTGCTAGTTTTCTCTGGTTATCTTTAACGAGTACAGAGATATCGGGTTCATGGTAGAAGCGTCGGGTATTAGCCGCCGTGGCGCCGCCCAGATCGGCAATCACACCTGCGGTAACCAAGTTGGCGACGGCACTGCCATTATGAACATCGAAGCGCCAGAGCTGGCCTCCCATATCACCTACATAGAATTGGTCTGTAACGCCGTCTGCATCAACGTCGATGGCGCGAACGGTGGAGGGTATGCTGTATTGCATATCAGTCAGATTCAGGTCGTAAGATGCCTGATTGCTGGCAGACCAGATTAACGCACCGGTGCTCGCATTTACAATGTACATGGCGTTTCCGATATCGTCCGCAGTGCGAACGTTGGCACTATCCTGGTCGTCATCGTAGCCCCCGGAGATAATCAATACGTCGGTGATTGTGCCGCCAACGTTGATTTTGGTTTTAATGGGTCTGGCCCAGGTTTGCCCCATTTTAACGAAGTCACCGGAGCCGCCATTGATTGTCCAAAGCATCCGCGGGCTGTTGCGGTTGGTCACGTTCAGCGCGTAATAATTCCTTCCGCCCCGGCGCATGCCCATATAGAGGTAAACATGGTCATTGTCGGCAGTCTCGATGATAGAGTTCGCGTTAACGTCTTTTATCCATGCGGCAATTTGTCCATCCAGGCCGTAGGGGTGATTGCTTTCACCTGTGTTTCGATACAGTTTGTCCAGATTAGGCAATAGTTCATCCGGTATGAAAGCGAAGTGTTCAACACCCGTGCTGGCATTCACTGCATGGAACACACCTTCGTTATCACCATAAAATACACTGATGTCGGGATCTGATTCGGTTCCCCCGTAGGTCACCAGATACGGGGACGAATGCAGCGGATCAGCTAATTGATTACGGCTATCGGTAGTGGAACCGTCCTCATCGGTATCGAGAACGTCTTGTCCCCGAATCCAATTAATCAGGTTTTCATGATAACTGTCGGTTTCTGCTCCGATACCAAGGCGATCTTTGGTGATATTGGTTTTGTTAGCCACCGAGATCGGATTGTCTCCCAATAGGTTTGAAGCTCCAGAATAGTGGGTGTAAATTTTGCGCGCACTATGGGTCGGCAGCTGATGAGCTGCCCCGCCTTTCTGGGTGTCATTTCCATCGGCTATAGAGGCCCAAAAACTAACCGCGTCGTCTTTGAAGAAACCGGTTGTAGGATCGATTGCGTTAGCGCCGCCACTGTCCAAAATGTCCCCGTTGCTGGTCAGTTTGTAGCGTTTGAGATTGCCCGGCCAATATTCGTTTTCTTTCGGTTGAAACAGGGAGAAGTACACTTCATTGCGGTGACTGAGCCGGTTGAAGGAGTTAACAGTTACACCGGGTGAAACGAAGGTTGTATCCAGATCCAGGGCGGGTCCGACGATCTTCTGGAACACGGTCAACAGTTCCGATGATGAGCTAGCAGCGTAAGTGCCGCCACCGCCTTTCGTTGCGATCGAACTCAGGTAACCGCTATCATCGCTGTAATTAAAACCGATGGTGTGGGTTTTTATGTTTTGGCTTCCGATTACTGAACCACTCTGATCGTTTGTGAACAAGTATTTGCTGAGCTCTTCTGCGCAGCTGTAGTCCGAATCACCGTAGGATTTGCAGTTAGAGTCACCGGTCATAGACCGTATTAGACTGGCGGAATCGTTGCGTGTCGGGTCACCGTCTGTAAGTAATACAATGTGGTTAGTTTGACATTGATCTGTAATCGGTGAGGTGTACACCGGAGTACCGGTAATTTGCTCACTAATACAGTCCGAATCGTTCAGGTTGGTCTCGTTGCACCCGGAGGGTAGAGAGTGTGACCCGCCTGTATAGCTGCCCGGATGGGAGACTCGGAAGTATTTCCGTGTGCTGCTGTTCGCACCGGAATCGCCCCGTGATTTCCCATAAAGAACGTTGTTGCCGCGGAAATACAGTGCCGCTTCATAGAGTGCATCGACGATAGGCGTGTTCCCTGCCGGGACGAAGGTGGAGATAACTTCACGTACTGCATCCCGGGTTGTGGGCACAAAATCGTTGGTGCTGCCGGAGGCCCGCAATACTAATCTGGGTGCGTCAAATGCACTTTCATCGAACGAGACTGCATCACGTGAACTTCCGTTTGTGTTGGTTTTTATGATAAGACTGATCGCATTTCCCTGATTCCAGCCAGGGCGGTTAACTATGGCTTGTATCAGTGGGCTTATGTCGGGCGTACGATAGACTTGGCCTTCCGTCCAGGCTTCGACTCCGTTCCAGTTCACTGTCGTTCCTATGGTTGCCAATCCATTGGCCTTACGGGAGTCGCTATACGTGCCCGGATTGTCGGAGCTTTCCGCATAGATGATAAAGTTAGAGGCGACCGAATCAGAGCGACTGGCCTTAAATTCAAGGTAGGCGCTACTGACGGTTGAATTGGCGGCGACCGCCAGGTTATTGAAGCGCAAACCTACAGCCTGTTTAGTGCTGCCGTCATAGCCGAATGTCAGTATTTTACCGGTCGTATATTGTGCCCCGTTACCGCCAACCACATGCTCAACGTCATTGCTTGCGGTATTAATACGGTAACTCAAGGCGGATGAAACGCAGCTTCCGTCTTCCGGGATAGTTGTCGGGTCGTACTCAACAACCAAGCGCGGCGCGCTCCCTCCGGAAGCATCATAAGAAACGGCAGGCCGGGTGCCAGTACCATCGATCAACAAAGTCAGAGCATTGCCACCACACCATCCGGCACGATCCGTAATTTCCTGCACAATGTCGGTGATGTCAGCGGAATCATAAACCTCTCCATTTTGCCAGTTTACTGAAGGGGTCCAGTTGACGGTGTTGGTGGTAAGAGTCCGATTCAGGTTGTTCACGCTGGCTTCCAATGGTGCGGAATTGTCTGCAGCTTCGCCACGTATATTGAGCGTGGTGGGAACATTGGAGTCACGATCTGCAGTAAATTCTACTTTAGCACTGGTGATGGTGACACCCTTAGGAATATCCAGTTCGGAAAAACGTAACCCCACAGTTTGGCTGACTGGCGTGCTCTGAACTTGATAGCTAACGGTTAACCTAGGTTCTTCGTTGCCGTCATCATAGCTGGAAAAATCTCTGGAACCGTTTGGCCTGCTAGTATAGGCATGTTGTAGAAAGAGCGCCGCGTCACTGTCGGTTGACCAGGTTGCTTGCTGCACCAACTCTTGTATTACGTTGGTTATGTCTGAGGACTCTATCTCTCGTCCTGCACGTACTGTCCCTCTGATCGGCCAGACGGCTGTATTCGTGGTTTTTAGGCGGCTGCTAATGTTGTTTGAATTGCTGAATTCTGCAATCGTATTGCCCAGTTGACCCGATATTCTTAAATCAACATCATTTCGTCTAATGGTATTGCGGTCCCCGCGATTTTCAATATCGAAGGTTAGAAAAGCGTTTAGAATAGTGGCGTTTTGAGGGATTCCGAGTTCCCGAAAGATGACCCCTACAAGCTGAAGGTCACGATTGTTTTGGTCATCAGCGGGGACTTCCAGAGAGTGGCTTTCGGTATTGATTTTACCGTCGTCCTCTTCTTCCGCGTCATCCGTACTGCGTTGGACGGACACGGTAATGGTTTCCGCAGTACCGGAACTAGAACGCTGAGTAATCTCTAGAGTGCGATTGTCCAGTGTCACCACGCCGGTTGCATTGTCCTGCTCTGCATCGCCGTCAGTGGAGCTGATACGGGCGGACGTAAAACCGTTATAAGGCGAGGAGTCCGGAATTGGCTCGTCTATATTCGTGATGGGATAAAGAATCGGGCCGCCCGGATCGTTAAAACGCATCAGGCCAATGTTGACATTATTCATTCCACTTAGTAGGTCATAGAACGCATTTTTCATACGGTCCATGCGATGCAAGGTTTCTCCGTCATACGCGTCCATCGATCCTGAAGTGTCCAGAATAAATAGAATGTTCGGTCTGACTGCCGCATTGGCGGCACCACCAAAAAAGATTTCAGTGTCATCCGCATGCGCCGATAACCCCGCCATAGCCGACATCAGAAATACAAACAACCCACTGCCAAATTTATGTTTTAATATTTTCACGGAACACCTCATTGCAACATGGCAACATTTACTAAATCAAATCAATTGTATTCAAAACCCTGTACAACCGTTTTCGCTGCTTTAGAGCCCGCAAGCTCGGATTCGGCTGTCATTTCGTAGACGTAACTCACCAGTTTACTGGTGCCTTCTTCGCTCGACATGGAGTCGCCGATCGACAGTGTACGTTCCTTGATGACGCGTAACGTAATGCCTGAAGTTATATCCGTATCAGAAAGCGCGACGCTCACGGTGGGCCAATTGGTCCCATTGTTCAGGTATTGGTTAATAGAGGAGGTCAGCATCCCGGTAGAGCCGTTCACTACACTGGTTATCTGATTGTCGACGGCACTTTCAGCCGCCTGAAACGCCCGATTGGTGTTTTGCGAGTTTGCCGCCATTTTTTCTTGCAGGTTTGCATCCGTCATTGCGCTCACCGCAACCAGCGTTGCCAATAACAGAATCATTAAGCCGATCACCAGAACGGCTCCGTTTTCTTTTTTTAACGATGCAACTGATTGAGTCTTCATTTGACTACCCTACGATTTCTTATATTGATGTTCATGTTTACTACACGGCGTAAGCGCCGGTCATTGGGATAGGCCAGTGGTGTGGTGGCTTGCGTAATGGTGCGATCCAGCAATTGATAGGTGGATGTGTCATCGGTTGTTAGTACACGGTCACTACTTGCCAGGAGTAACGCGATTTTAATGACGGTGACATCTTCCCATTTGATATCTGTGTCGCTGGCGTTGACATAGCGGATAGTGTTGTTACTGGTGTTGTTATCGACTGCGATTTCCTGTCCGTATAAAATCTGCATGTTCTCAACGCCCTCTACAATCTCTTCGATATCCCCGTTTACATCGCGCCGGTACAAGGCGAAAATTTCATCCCCGGAGTTATTTTTGCGACCGCTTTTACCAACGAAGTAGGTGTTGGAAAGAAAAATTCGCACAAGATCTTCGGAGCTATAGGCCACTCCGAGCTCTGTGGAGGTGTTGGTGGAATCGCCGTGACTAATGGTGACAGGGCTGCCAGCGACTACGCCTGACACCTTAAATACGTCTATAAAGTCACAGCTACCGACGCTGGCAATCGAGCCGTCTTTTAAACCGAAAATATTATTGCTGAGTTCGATGTCGTCACTTTTTGACGACATATCGGAGTTCAATGGAATGCTGGTTTGAGATAAAAACTGAGCCCTGAAGACATCGCTATGCAGGATTGCGTTTTTGTTTGCATCGTTATCAATATCCCCCAGGTCAATCTTTGCAGCATCACCCCACGAATGTGCGGTGATATCCCAGCCGTTCAGGCTGTTGTCCCGAAAATTGGTAATATAGGGAGGGGCGTCTTTATAGATAACGCTGACTCCGGTGCCTGCCTCGTGCGGATCAAGGCAGCCGACGAATCCAATGTGACGGCTATCGGACATAAATATATCATTCACCAAGCGTGAGCTTTCCTGTATGCGTGACAGCGCCCCAGCCACTTTTTCCGTTTGTTTAAACGAAATAAACACTTGAATGATACCGCCGATAAGGAGCGCGCCGATGGCAAGGGCGACCATGATTTCGATTATGGTGAAACCGGTTTCCCTGTTGTCTAATTGCATTTTCAATTTGTTCATTTCAGGCTCACAACAGTATGTTCATTGACAATGTTTGATCCGCTGCCACTTTTTGGGAGGTATCGGTCGCATCCCAGTCGGTTTCACTCCAGGTAATAGTGATAGTGAACAGGTTGTTCTCGCCGCGCGTGATGGTGCCGACCGCGTTAGGCAAAGAAGGGTGGAAATTGGCTACGCTGTTTACATTGACGAAGTTCCCGGCCCATTCCCGAATATCCAGGCTCACGCGCTCTGCTGGGCTGCAGCCTGTAGCGTTGCCGAAACAGGTTGGGGCGGATGGGATGGTGCCACTGGTATCGATAGCGTCGTAACTGTTGTTGGCCAGTGCGCGGGCACTGTTTTTGCGAATCCGATCGGCCATGTCATAGGCATAACTGGACGCCAGCGAACGGTAAAACGCGCTTTGATCGCTTTTAAGGCTGGTTAGCATCATGGTTGCCATTCCCAGGATGCCGATTCCCAGCACCAGTGCGGCCACCAAAACTTCGATCAGGGTGAAACCCTGGCTTTTCGTTGATTTGGATAGGATTACGGACATGCGATGTTTACTCCATCATGATCATTAACAATGGAATCAGCGGGATCGTTTTCATCCATCGCTGAGCGGGTTTGCCCGCTGATATTCAAGATAATGGCTTTAGCGGAGGTCGCACCGCGATCGTCGCAGAAGACAAACGCGCCGGAATTGGTGATGGTGCCCTGGGAGTCAAACCGGACCAGGCTGTTAGAGCTGAAGCCGGTGGTGCGCAACGTGTTGCTACCTGAGAGTGTGCCTTCCACTCTCAGGATGTTTGCTGAGTTGCCTGGCTGACCGTCCCGGTCACCGTCTTTAAATAAAATCCAACCTTGTTCCCATTGGCTCGTATTACAGCTGGTCTGATTCGTCGATCCGCAAAGCGTGACGGCTTGATCGTTCAACTTAACTGCTTCAGTACGTGCGAAACTGATCGCCCCGATCATGGAATTGGCCTGACTGGTGATCCGGTTGTTTTGAATCGAGGTGGAAAACGAGGGCACGCCCAAGGTGATGACCACCGACATTACAAGAATCGTGAGCATGAGCTCTATTATGGTGAAACCGTTCTTCATGGCGTTATCACTGCTTCATTAGTTGTTTGTCGACAACTTTAGTGTAGGAGGGCCGGAACGCTCTGCCAGGCGGTGCTGATAGAGGGCAAGAATCGGAGACGAGCGGTCAAAAAATAACCTGTTTGGTTATAACGATCGGGTGTATTATGCTTTTGGTCCGCGGCAGACCCTGCCGGGTCCGGAAAAGCTTGATTTGGGTCACATTTTGCTCGCCAATATTGGAGTGCGCGCGTTGGTTATGGATTTTCGACTGAAAAATCAATGGATTGAGCGCCGGAATTCCGGTGCCGGCTTTAGTCTGATTGAATTGCTTATTGTAATGGTGATTATCGCCTTGCTCGCTACGATCGGTTACCCCTCCTATACCGAACAAGTGCGTAAAACTGCACGCAAGGAAGCCGTGGGTAAAATACTGGAGACCGCTAGCCGACTGGAGCAATTCCGTACCCAGAAAATGGCATACCCCTCCGCGTCGGAGGTGGACGCATTTGGGTATGATGGCAACAAATACACCATTTCCGTGGAAACGGTGACCGAAGGCGTCGCCGTTAAAGCGACGCCGGTCGCCGACACACTTCAGGCGGACGATAAATGTGGAGAGATGACGTATACGACCCCCGGCATCTGGTCCTTCACCGGCACCGACATGACGGAAAAGGAATGCATATAGGTTAATGTTTGGCCGGGCCGAGTGCGTTTGGCCCATGGTTGTAACCGTTGGTCGAAATTGAATTGGGTCGCCCTGACTGCTGGGTAATAGTCAGGCACAGAAATGGATTTGACTCTTGGGGGCGGACGTCTGAATCCATGTGGGTTCCAGCGCGAGCGCAACAATGGACTGGTTGATCGTTAGTGGTATGGGAGGCTCAATTGGCCATCTCGGGTAAAGTTATCCGGGCGCAATCCGCGTCGGGATTCTCCATCATAGAAGTATTAGTCGCCTTGCTGGTGTTGGGCGTCGGTGTCATGGGATACGCCGCCTTGCAGCTCAAATCCGTTCGTCTAAGCGAAGAGACATACAGCCGTAGTCAGGCCATGTCGGTGGCTCAGGATTTTATTGAGCGGGTACGGGTGAATTTCAATGAGGCTTCAAAAGCGCGCTATGTAGCGGCAGCAAGCTGGACAGGAGAAGTGGCTGAAAGTGCTCCGGTATCCTGTGTTCAGACGCAATCCAAGCCCGGGCTTGACCACTTTTGTACGCAGGCGCAAATGGCAGATCAGGACATATTTGATGCCCGCACCCATGTAGCCCAGGTGTTGGCGGACGGCAAAATGCAATTTAGTCAATGCGATAACGTGTATTGCGTTACGGTAGCCTGGGCCGATACAACCGTCGATACGTGCGATCAGGCGGACTTTGCCGATGGCGCACGGACTGCAAATGCCCATTGCGTAATTGTTGAATTCATTCCTTAACTGTGGAAAAGAACAGATGAAGACACACAAGGGTTTGTCTTTGGTCGAGCTGATGGTCGCACTGGCTTTGGGAAGCCTGGTCACCATTGCGACCACCCAATTGTTTCTGGTGAACCGCCAAACCGAAAATTTGCAGCTGGGTATCGCTTCAGTGCAGGAAAACGGGCGTTTTGTGTTTGACTATTTAAGCCGGCAATTCATGTCTGCGGGGTATTCCGAAGGTGAGCCAATTGTTCCCTTTGTGGTTGACGGAACGTCGTTCAATAACCTGGAAATTGATGACGGTACTAAGTTTGACACGGTAGTTTTCGAAGTGCTTGATGGTCAGGATTGTCTGGGCAATGCGTTAACCGGCTTCAAAAAATTCTATGTTAAGAACGATGCTTTAGGTAACCGCCTGGTGTGTACGGCTTATGAAAAAAATGCGGCTGACCCGGAAGCAGGGACTGATACGGATGAGGGTGCAGGGGAATCCGCCGCCGAAGACGAATGGTCTGCAGACGATTCCGGTCCCCTTGTGGATAACGTAGAGGCATTCCAGGTTTTGTACGGAATCGACTTCGATAGGCAGAGCGACGAAGGCTATGGCTATGCAAACGTATATACCAATGCGCAGCAGACCAAAGCGCTTTTTGATGGCGGTGAAGCGGTTAGAATTGTCAGCGTTCGTTTTGCCATATTAATCGCCAGTGATTCTTTGGTGACTCTGGATAATACCAACGCCAGAGAATCTATCGATGTTCTGGATCAGAGTTATGTACAGGGCGAACAGGACGGCGAAAACTCCAATCAGATTAATTTTGCCGATGGCCGTATGTACCGCACCTACGGTGCGACAGTTGCCCTCAGAAACGTGGTGGAACAATTATGAATACAATGCGGACAGCCAATCCGACAAAGCCCCTATCGGTGTCCACTTTCTCCGGTTCCCAGGGGGCTGCATTATTCGTCGCTCTCATTATTTTGTTGGTGGTATCGCTGATCGGTGTGTCGGCTATCAAAAGTGGGATTTTTCATGAACGCATGGCGTTCAATGCCCAGTCGGAGGAAATGTCCTTTCAGGCAGCGGAAACCGGCATCAATGCGGTAATCGCTGAAGCGGAAGTCAACGGCGGTATGCTGAATACCGTGCTCAAAACCGGTACCCCTTTGGAGCACTGTGTTTCCCGCGCTTCCGGTTTAACAGAAGGTGCATGTGATGATGCAAGCACGATCGATATTCGCGCCAGTGTTAACGCAGATGCGCTTACCGAGTTTGAAGGTAAAAGCCCCATTTTGGGCACGGACGCTGCTGCGTTTATGTATTTTGAATTTTCTACGATCGGTGACGGCAGTTACGCTGACACCAATTTGCCGTTCCGGAATAGAAATTACCAGGGGTGGCGCAAAATCGGTCCCGGTAACGGTCGATTTAGTGACGACAACAATCTGCTTGCCGATTCACTATAAAGGGTAACCCTTAATGGCTAAATATATTCTGCGATTTCTTCTGTGTTGTTTGCCGGCAGTGGCCGTTGCTGATGATACTGAACTGTTTTTTGCGCCAGTGGATGGCACGGTGAAAGTCATGTTGCTGGTGGACACCTCAGGTTCCATGGGGTGGGTGGAAGGCGCCTCCGGATCCAACCAGAATACCTATCGCGGTGATTGCTCGGACGGGGGTGGCAGCAATCGCAAGATCTGCATTTTGAAAAATCAGTTGCGTACATTTTTACAGGCTTCTTCTGCCGATGCCTGGCCGGATAATCTCGAAGTGGGTTTGGCTCAATACGCAGAGCCGGGTGGTATTATTCTGGCACCGCTGGCGCGCCTGGATGCACCCTACAATGCTCAGGGTTCCACTGCAACTACGCAGCGCCAGCATCTGTTGGAAGTAATTGATCGTCTAAAAGTGGGCGAGTATAGCGAGGAAGGCGGAAACAGCACGGATCTGGGTGATTCCACACCCTTAATAGGCAGTTACCTGGAGGTGGCAGAGTATTTAAGGGGTGGCACGCCGGTATCCCCGTTTTCTGTTGATCACAGTGCCGTGTCGAGCTGGGCGGCCGGCTTGGCTGGTGATCAATACGCCGGGGTAGAGCTGACGCCCACCTGTGGTAGCAACCACGTGATTGTATTAACGGATGGAGAATCCACTTGTGAAAAAACCGGGCAGACGGTTCATTCTTCTGCCGAGTTGGGTAATAGCTTTGTTTGTAGCTCCAATTCCTCAAACGTAGTCGGGAGCAATAATGTCAATGGGGTGGAGCAGGGCGATACTCTGGGTAAAAGAGTCGCTTCTTTTTACGGGTCGTTATCCGGTGGCTACGTTGATACCGATAACGATGCTTATCTGGATGTGTGTGCAGATGACATCGTTACGGGTGGGTTCGAATCACAGGGTAGCTATTGGGGGTGTTTGAATGCGGTCGCAGACAAACTGAACCGGCTTAAAAATTCCGCTAACGAATCCACTTCCATAAAGACTCATGTTATTTCCTATGGGCTTAATACCGGAAGCGGTTCCGATCTCACGCCATTGGGTCTGTCCCTGAAAGATTGGGCCGATAAAGGCTCTGGCTCCTTTTTCAGTGCGCAAAGCGGTTCGGATCTAAAACAAGCTTTGGGAGGCATCGTGGAATCCGGTTATGCGTCTGGTTCCTATACGATTGCATCCGGCGCGGTCGGGGTAAATCTTACCAACCAGTTTTCCTATCTGGATGAAATCTATTTCTCGATGTTTACGCCATCCGGTAAACCCTTTTGGTACGGCAATCTGAAAAAATATTTCTACGACTTTGATGAAGATGACGCTATCGGGATTTTTGTTAACCCCGGTAAAACCATAGAAGCAGTCCGTGACGGAGTGTTCCTGCCAAACGTAAACAGCATTTGGTCTGACGTATTCCCCGCTAACTACCACTCTGGCAGTGTGATAAACAAAGACGGCAATATCGCGCACATCGGCGGTGCAGCCAGCCAGATTGAGCCTGCGGTCAGTCGCCGCCTTTACACTTATGTTGATGATACCCGTCACCGGATGCCCGCTATTGATAGCCAGTCCGACTCCGTAGCCGCCATTAAAGCATTTATGGTTGCTGATGCAGGAACCGATGCTCCCGCTGACTACAGTAACAAAGTAGACCGGATATTAAGCTGGCTGCAGGGAGACGATGTGCTGGATGAATGGCTTGATATCAGCGGAGAAAGCAATGATACACGGGCGGGGCTGAGCGGCGTACGCACCTTGTATGGTGCGCCATTGCATGGGTCTCCGGTGGTGGTGAATTATAAAAGTTTTGATAGTGCAGGAGAGGCTTTGAATGATCCTGACGATATTGTGTTCGTGAGCACCAACGACGGCAAGCTATATGCGCTGGACACGGATACCGGCGAAGAGAAGCTGGCCTTTCTTCCGCAAGCGATGCTACGCCGCCAGAATGGTGAGCGCTCAGCGATAGAAAGAATGTACGACGCCATAAATAACGACGTTCCAGGTGGATTGATTTACGGTCTGGATTCTACCTGGACCGTATGGCGGCAGGACATGCCCGATGCGTCGGGCATCCGTGATGGCAACATTTCCTCGGGAGCGGGTTCAGCGGATTTTGTCCGGCTGTTTGGTGGCATGCGCCGGGGTGGCCGTAATTACTATGTACTCGACGCAACCGGCGCGAATAACGCGAACCCGGAAATAGAGCAAATCAAGGTCATTGAGGGTGGCATCGCGGATACGGCGTTTGAAAATATCGGGCAGACCTGGTCTGAACCGGTATTGTCGATCATCAATTATCGCGGCACCAATGCGGCGGTGTTCATCGTGGGTGGGGGTTATGATGTTGCCTACGATAATGGTAGGCCCGCGAGTTTACCGGCACAAGGTGCACAGCTGTTTATCATTGCGGCGCAGGATTTCACCGCAGCAGGCACCGAATATGAGATTGGCGATGTGTTGTGGTGGGCCTCCTCGGAAAACAACAACGATGCAAAGCATGTGGAAATTGAAGCGTTGAAATACAGTATTCCGTCGGCAGTAAAAACTCTGGATAAAGACGGAGACGGCTTCCTGGATCATATTTATGTCGGGGATATGGGTGGGCAGGTGCATCGATTGGATATTGATAATTCAGGCGGTACTGATTTGGTTGCGAATGCGAGCAACGGTTTTGCCGACACGGTAATAGCCCGGCTTGGCTTTGACGGTTCCTCTTTGCAGGACAACCAATACCAGGACGACCGGCGCTTTTTCTATCCTCCCAGCGTAAGTTTGATGCTTGATTCCCGTGGCCGGCGTTATATCGGTGTGGCTTTGGGTAGCGGCTGGCGTTCTAACCCTTTGAACTCAGTAGTTGATGAGAAATTCTATTATCTGATGGATTACGCGCCTTATACGGGGGCCAGTGAAACAGTGGTGACGGACAGCAGCGTGACCCAGTCGCAAAATCTGCAGATACAACCGTTGGCCATGGTCGATGATATCGGCGATCTCGCGGATACCGCTGCCAATATCGCGGCTGATACGGGTATTCGTGGTTACAGTTTTGCGCTGGATAATACCGCCGAGAAATTCCTCGGATCGCCGTTGATACTCAGTGGAAGTGTGTACTTTTCAACCTATTATCGGGACAGTCAGCAGGTGTCTGCCAATGTTTGCCAGGCAACCACCGGAACCGCTGCATTTTACTCATATGTTCCGGGTTCCGGTTCTGCGCTACAGGTGGCTGATCGGTTAAATCAAAACGCGGCGGGCAGCATTCAGGCGATTATCGCCCAGATCGAGGTGCAAGTGACTGGTGAAGGGGAGGCTGGAGATACACCGCAACGCAAAGTGAAAGGGGGATTGTTCTCCGGGCCGGGATCTCCGGGTAGCATACCGATGAATCTGGATGGCATCCGTAAAACCCGCTGGCATCGAATTCAGGAGTAAGGGTGAAGCATCAGGCTTCGGTGCAGGTCCAACCGGCATCGTCGTCGTGTGGCACGGCTCTGATTTTACCCGACATGGCGATATAGATACGGTAAGCGTATTGGTCGTCGCCGCTGTCCGGGCATACAAATAGGCTGCCCTGGTCCCCCGGAGTCCAGCCGTTCGCCTGAAAATCGATAGTATATCCACCTGCGCCGTCAGCGTCGGAGTAGGTGCGGTTGTGGGACAGGGTGACTCCGTCGCCTACGCTCATATTCATAACGGCTTCTGTTCCCGCCCCATTATCGGGATCCGGTCGCAAGGCAATCAGCTTATGATTCCAGTCTGCGGCGGAGTTACTGCAGCTGACTCCGTCTGCACTCGCGCACACTGTCACGGTAGCTAATTGCTCCACCGCAGTGAGGCGGGCTAATCGTAAAAGCTCTACGATGTCTTCCATCGACGTACGGGTGCGTGTTCGCTCAATTAGCGATTTAAACGAAGGTACACCAATGCCCAGCGCGATGGCCACAATGAGCAAAACAACCATGATTTCTACCAGTGTAAATCCTGAGTGAGCGCGTCGCATGGTCCTTATCTGATACCCCGGTTTAGTGAACTTTAAAAGGCCTGGATGTAGGCACCATCGTTAGTCAATGCAGCTGCATGGTTACGCTACAACGCCAACTAGATTACCATTCACACCAATATTCATAAACAGTAATCCAGTGATAGTCTGGATAAGCGAGTGAAATGAGCGAAGTCATTATAGTGGGGGGCGGTATCATCGGCTTGCTTACCGCCCGGGAGTTAGTCCAGTCCGGAGCGCAGGTCAGACTATTGGAGCAAAGCACTTTGGGGCAGGAGGCGTCTTGGGCTGGCGGCGGGATCGTGTCACCACTCTATCCCTGGACCTATAGTGATCCTGTTACCGCATTGGCCAGCTGGGCTCAGGACTATTATCCCGAATTAGTGAGCCGGCTATACCAAGAAACCGGTATAAATGCCGAGCTGAATGCTTGCGGCCTGCTGATGCTGGACGCACCGGATGAAGACGACGCCCTGCGTTGGGCTGAGACGCATAATAAATCAATGCAGCGCTATCCCGGCGCCGATATTCAAGCTATGGAGCCCAATCTGACGGCGCATCCGCAGCAAGGTCTATGGATGCCCTACGTGGGGAATGTACGTAACCCACGGCTGCTTAAAGCGTTGATTGCCAGTTTGCAACAAAGCCCGTTATTTTCAGTTGAAACCCACTCCCGGGTGGTGGGGTTTGAACCCTCCCGGGGTGAACGTCTGCAGGTGCAAGCGAAACAAGGCAAAAGTGCAAAGCAGGTTGTGTTTGAGGCAGACCGGGTCGTGGTTTGCTCCGGCGCCTGGACCCGGCAACTTTTGGAATCCGTGGGCGTCGAAATTCCGGTGGTGCCGGTACGGGGACAGATGTTGCTGTTTGAAGCTCGCCCGGGACTGATCAACCATATTATTCTGCGACAGGGAAAATACCTGATTCCGCGGTTGGATGGGCATATTGTGGTAGGCAGCACCCTTGAGCATACCGGCTTTGAAAAAGCGACGACAGCCGACGCCAAGGCGATGTTATTACAGCACGCCTATAGCATGGTTTCCGCATTGAAAGAGGTGCCGGTTGTCGCGCACTGGTCCGGTTTGCGGCCAGGCTCACCTGCTGGTATCCCTTATATTGGGCTATTGCCGGGTTGGCGGAATTTATACGTAAATGCGGGACATTTTCGGAATGGCTTGGTACTGGCTCCGGCATCAGCCCGTCTAATGGCCGATATTGTGCTGGGGCGTGATCTCATTGTTGACCCCACTCCTTATGATCCGGCAGTAGACAGGTCGTCGGAACCCATGCATTGATTGCTCAAAAGATTTAATCGTCGGTATCCAGGCCCAGTTTTTTCAGGCGGTAGCGTAATGACCTGAAACTCATGCCCAGCTTTTTTGCGGCTGCAGTGCGGTTCCAGCGGGTTTCTTCCAGTGCTTTTAAAATCGCCTGCTTTTCGATATCGGTCAGGTATTCTTCCAGCGAATCCCCTTCCACAAAATCCGGAATAGCGTGGTCGCCCAGGGTGCTGCCCACCTTTGAGACCGGATTGCCATCGGTGGGTAATTGCAGATGCTCCGGGGTTATCACTTCGTCGTCGCACAGTGTGACCGCGCGCTCCAGTATGTTCTCCAGTTCGCGAACATTGCCGGGAAATTGATAATTCTGAAGCGCCTTTTCGGCATTGCTGCTTAGTCTGGGCAACTCCATTTCCCAATCTTTTGCCAAGGCTTTCAGAAAGTACTCAGATAAAAACCGGATATCATCGATGCGATCACGCAGGGGCGGTACGCACATCTGAATCACATTGATGCGATAGAACAGGTCCTGACGGAAATCACCTTGTTCCACCAGTTTGCTTAAATCCTTGTGAGTCGCACTCAGAATACGAACATCGGTGTCTATTTCTTTTTGTGCTCCAACAGGTCGTACAGCCTTTTCCTGGATTGCCCGCAGTAATTTCACCTGCATTTGCATTGGCAGGTCTGCCACTTCATCCAGAAATAAGGTGCCGCCCTTAGCCGCCTGAAACAAACCGGTTTTATCTTCATAGGCACCGGTAAAACTGCCTTTCTTGTGTCCGAAAAATTCACTTTCCATCAATTCGCCGGGAATGGCACCGCAATTCACAGGTACAAAAGGGCATTCGCTACGAGGCCCTAATCTATGAATTTCCCTTGCCACCAATTCCTTGCCGCTACCGGATTCGCCGCTGATATAGACTGGAGCCTGACTGCGCGCCAGTTTCACTATCTGCGTTTGTAACTTCATTATCTGGGGTGAAGCACCCAATATAGGCGAGTCGCTATGTTTGGCCACAATTTCGCGTTTACCTGCATTCAGCTTTAAAGCCGTATTCACCAGATCGCGCAAGCGTTGCAGGTCCACCGGTTTGGTGACGAAATCAAAAGCACCGGCTTTAAGGGAGGTAATGGCGGTGTCCATACTGCCGTAAGCAGTCAGGACTGCAACCGGCGTGTTCGGATAATTCAATTGAATGAATTTCACCAGATCAATGCCGTTACCATCAGGCAGATTCATATCGGTTATACACAAATCAAATTTTTGCTGCTCCAGAGCCGCATGAGCTGAATCGATATCAGCAGCTGAATAGGTTTCTATGTCCATCCGGGACAGCGTCAGATCCAGCAGTTCTCGAATATCCGGCTCGTCATCGATGATCAGTGCTTTATATGAACTCATGGTCAGGATTTACCTTTAAATAGTGACTATTCGGGCCGGGTGCGAAAATGTAATCCGGAAGCAGCTACCGGTTTTGGTTGGCACGTAATCCAGGCGCGCTTGGTTGGCTTCGCATAGCTCTCTTGCAATATACAGCCCCAAACCGGTGCCGCTTTTTTCCGAGGTATAAAAGGGTTCAAAAATTTTATCGCGTCTATCCGGCGGAATGCCCGGGCCATTGTCGATAATATCCAGTGTAGGCTGTTCTGTTTGAATACTAAAGCTGGCCACCACATTCAGGGTTTGCTGCCCGGTATTCTGATAGCTGTAGCGCAAACCATTTTGAAACAGGTTAGTCAGGACCTGCTGAATCTGAGAGGTATCTATGCGGAACATCAGATCCGGATTATTGCCGGTAAAGTGAATGTCGCAGCGCTCGGTTTGGGTGCTTTCGAAGTCCGCAATAAACGATTGTATCCAGTCAACCATATTCAGCAGTTCCGGTTCGGCCTGCTTGCGCCGCGACAGTTGCAACACATTTTCAATTACTTTGTTCATGCGGATGCAGTGTTGATGCACAATTTCGGCTAAGCGCAGGTCTCCTCTATTCAGGGCTTCGGATTCCTGTAGTAATTGCGATGCATGGCTTATCGCCCCGAGCGGGTTACGTATCTCATGGGCAATGCTGGCTGTTAACCCTCCCAAAGAGGCGAGCTTGAGTTGTTGCGCTTGCTGAGCCATGCGGGTGTTGTCGTCCACGAATATCAACGCATTGGAGTGCTCATTGGATTCCATTAACGTGAAGTTTGCCTGTACTTCCGGGCCGGAAATATGAGAGCGGAACGGTTTCGAGCGAACGCAGGGGTCTTTGCGCCAATCGCGTAATTGCTTAGCCAGGTCAGGTGAGATATGTTCCACTTCGGTGTTTTTGGTGATCAGTGGCATGCCAAAGATTTTCCAGCAGGAATCATTGATTAAAACCACTTTTTCTTTTAAGTCCGCCACTATTATTCCGGTGCGCATACGCTGAATAATCAGGTGATTAAGCTCTTCGAGGTTGGCCAGATCCTCCGCCTGTCTGCCTGCTAATTCCGCACTCGCTCGCAGACGATTAGCAATTTGCTGAGCCAGAATCGACGTGGCAAAGAACGCGATACCGATAAACGCACTTTGCAGGAAGTCTTCCTGTTGAAAATGTTGTTGCAGCGCGGCACTGAGTAGTTGCTTGTAGATAACCGCCAGGGTGGCGATTGAGGCGAAAAAGGTTGCCAGTTTACCTTTCACCAGAATGCTGCCCGCCGCCACGGTAACAACCAGTAAAATGGTCAGGTTGGTATTGCTTTCGCCATTGGCGTACTCAAGTAAAGCAATCGAGATGATATCGATCAATATGACAATGCCGACCTGGACCCCAATACGGCCGATGTGCTGGCGGGCGATCAACAGGTTGAGAATTGAAAGCACCAGGTAGGTGACAGCGGTGGCGGCATAGAGGCTATCATCGTCTCCGGGGGAGCGGGTATTGCTGGTGTTTAGAAAGAACGCAGTCACCAGGCTCAACGCCAATAGCAGACGGTAATATAAGTAAACCAGCAACAAGCGCCATTCATTCTGACGCAGTTCTTCGATGGACGTCGTAGGTGGGGAATTTTCAGTCATCGCGATGGTCGTTCAGATAAAGGTCTTTGTGTTGCTGGGAACAAAAAAAGTGTTGCTGATACTCAACAGCTTCATTCGCCGGTAAGTGAATACCACAGTGGCTACACTTTTTCATAGAGGCGGGGGCGGGAGCGGTGGAAGCCCTCGATTTACGAAGGGTTAATTTCCGATAAACGAAAACGACGGCACTGATCAGCACCACGAGAATGATCAAACGAATAATAAACATGGTATAGAATCCCTTTCCCTCGCCAGATCTTTGCGTGTTGCGGCGATTTAGACCACAATACCCGCAATTTTCTGGTGACCAGTAACTATAGAGTTCAAAGTTCATGAAAAACAATGATTTACAAATCATTATAGCGCAGTTGGATTTCATGGTTGGAGATATTGACGGTAATGCGGCACAAATTTTGTCTGCAGCGCAACAAGCGCACGATCAGTATGGCGCGGATTTGATCGTCTTTCCCGAATTAACCCTGACCGGCTACCCGCCGGAAGATCTGCTATTCCGAGACAGTATCCGTATCCGGGTGGAGAAAGCGCTATCCCGTCTTTGCAGTAGCTTGCCCCCGGAACTGTATGTGTTGATCGGCTATCCGCGTAAGGCAGAAGGGACATTGCATAACGCAGCGGGACTGATCTATCAGGGGCGTGTAATTGCCGAATACTTTAAGCAGGAGTTACCAAACTATCTGGTATTCGATGAAAAGCGCTACTTTCAGCCCGGGGATCAACCTTGCGTGGTGGACGTACGTGGGCACCAGATTGCAATCACCATCTGTGAAGATATTTGGCACGCCGGCCCTATGTCGCAGGCCCGGAATGCCGGTGCCGAATTGATGCTTAATTTAAATGCGTCACCTTTCCACTTGAATAAAGAGACGGTCCGCAAGGAATTATTGTTGAAGCGTGCGCAGGAAGGGGGTATGCCCATTGTGTACGCGAACCTGGTGGGGGGGCAGGATGAGCTGGTTTTCGACGGCGGTTCCATGGTGGTTGACGCCCGCGGTGAGCCTACATTCAGGGCGGCAGCATTTAAAGCCGGGCTATTCCCGGTGTTTTTCGACGTCGAAAACAAACTGGCGCCACGCTTGGTTTCGGTCGCTCCTGATCTATCGAAAGAAGCCAGCGCCTATAGCGCACTGGTATTGGCGGTTAAAGACTACGTCAATAAAAACGGCTTTAAAGGAGCGGTGCTGGGGTTGTCTGGTGGGGTCGATTCCGCATTGACTTTGGCAGTGGCTGTTGATGCTCTTGGCGCAGACCGGGTCGAAGCCGTCATGATGCCGTTCCGCTATACCTCGCAAATGAGTCTGGAAGATGCGGAAATGGAAGCGAACGCGCTGGCGGTGAATTATAAGGTGATTCCGATTGAGCCAATGTACGAAGCGTTTATGAATTCCCTGGCAAAGGAATTTGAAGGCACCGAGAAGGACACAACAGAAGAAAATATACAGGCTCGTTGTCGCGGTGTAATACTGATGGCGATCTCCAATAAAAAACGTTTTATTGTGCTTACAACGGGCAATAAAAGTGAGATGTCGGTGGGTTACGCCACCTTGTATGGGGATATGGCGGGCGGCTTCGATGTACTTAAAGATGTGCCGAAGACATTGGTATTTCGTTTGTGTGAATACCGGAACAGTCTGACCCCCGATAATCCCCCCATACCGCAACGGGTGATTGATCGCCCGCCTTCGGCGGAGTTAGCGCCTGACCAGAAAGACGAAGACAGTTTGCCTCCTTATCCGGTGTTGGACGCCATTCTGGAGATGTACGTGGAAAGGGATTTTAGTGCTGATGCGATTGTGGCTCAGGGCTACGATTCGGAAACCGTGCGATGGGTTATCAGGCAAGTGGATTTGAACGAGTATAAACGACGTCAGTCACCGGTTGGCGCCCGCATTACAGCCCGTGCATTTGGCCGCGACCGGCGTTACCCCATCACCTGCAAGTGGCCGGCGGGGGAGTAACGGGGGAAATCGAACCGAAGTGTAAGGGGGGCTAGTCGAAGAGCCCGAAGGTGACAACGTTGAGTAACGATTGCTTGCCGCGACTGGCTTTCTGGTATCGAAAATTGCCGTTCTTGTCCAGCCCGGGGTAGTCGGGGAAGTTGTACTTCAAGACTTTCACAGTGCTATCGCGAAGATCGGGCATATCCAGCTCGGTATAGGCCTGGGCCATTAACACCAAGGCATCCGGAACCGCCGGGCTGGTGTCAAAATTCTCTACTACATAGCGGCCACGGTTAGCGGCAGCAACAAATGCCCCGCGGCGCATATAAAATGAGGCGGCCTGTAATTCGTATGCTGCCAGTAAGTTGCGCAGATAGACCATGCGCTGACGGGCGTCGGCGGCATATTTGCTATCAGGAAAACGGTTGATCAGCCGGTTAAAGTCTTCAAACGATTCCCGGGCCGGCCCCATATCCCGCTCGGTGAAATCACTGGGAATAAAGCGTTCCAGCAAGCCCCTGTCAACACTGTAGGATGCCAGCCCTTTCATGTAATAGGCGTAATCAAGCTGGGGGTGGTCTGGGTTGGTATTGATAAAGCGTTCCGCAGTGGCGGCAGCGGCTTCATAATCCAGCGTGCGGTAATGACAATAGATCAGGTCCAGTTTTGCCTGAGCGGCATAACGACCAAAAGGATAACGGGATTCCAATCCCTCCAAACGCTCGATTGCCAAGCTTAAGCTGTTGTTTTCCATAGCAGTCTGTGCTTCATCATAGAATTGATGTTCAGATAGCTGAGGCGTTTTCGGATCGCTCGCGCAACCCGCGAATAGTACGACCAAAGGAATGAGTAGCCAGTGTTGCCAAATGCGCATAGTGATCTCTGGAATCAATGAAAAGTCAGAATTGACAAGATAAAACTCAATATCGAGCGGCATTATAGCCGGAATCAGTTCGAATAACAGATCGTTAGCTGTGATCTACTTGCACCGAACAGCCTGTTAGAATAACAGACCCAGTGAGTAAGAGTGAGTTCCATGACCCGACAAATACAACTTTCAGCCCAGGTACCGGACAGTCTCGGTGGCCAGCGGCTTGACCAGGCAGCCGCTGAGCTGTTTCCGGACTATTCCCGTTCCCGCTTACAAAGCTGGATAAAAAGTGGCGATCTATTGGTGGATGGAGAGAATCGTAAACCCAGGGAAAAAATCGTCGGAGGCGAAACGATTTCCATTGATGCGGAGCTGGAAGCGGATCAACGCTGGGAAGCGCAGCCAATCGATCTGGATATTGTCTATGAAGATGACCATTTGTTGGTAATCAACAAGCCGACCGGATTAGTTGTGCATCCTGCAGCGGGGAATCGCGATAGCACCTTGCTGAATGCTCTGCTATTTCATGCGCCTGACCTGGCTGGCCTGCCGAGAGCCGGAATAGTGCACCGGATTGACAAAGAAACCACCGGTTTGCTGGTGGTAGCAAAGACGCTGAAAGCGCATCACTCGCTGGTAGCGCAGCTGCAGGCGAAAACCGCTTTTCGTGAATACGAAGCCATAGTCACCGGCGTCATGACCGGTGGAGGCAAGGTGGACGAGCCCATCGGCCGGCACCCGACACAAAGAACCAAGCAGGCTGTCACCTTCAGTGGAAAACCCGCGGTGACCCACTTCCGGCTAATAAAACGATTCCGTGCCCATACCCACATTCGCCTGCAACTGGAAACCGGTCGAACCCACCAGATCCGAGTGCATATGGCCTATATCCGGTACCCTTTGCTGGGTGATCCCACCTACGGCGGGCGCCTGAAAATTCCGAAAGGGGCGGGCGAAGAATTAATGGAGGCCCTACGCAGCTTCAAGCGGCAGGCGTTGCATGCAAAAAAACTGGGAGTCGAGCACCCCGAGACAGGGGAGTATTGCGAGTGGGAAGTGCCATTGCCGGAAGACTTCCGTTCCATCCTGGCCGTACTTGAAAACGATGACGACTAATTTCGGCAACCTGGTAGAACAGTGGCTACAGCCAGATTGGTCTGTACCTGGGGTGCAGGCGTATGTGTCCACCCGTGCGGGTGGTTTTAGTCAGCCGCCTTACGATGGTTTCAATACCGCAGACCACGTGGGCGATGATGCGCAGGCGGTACAGCGTAATCGTGAGCGGGTGAAAAACCACTTTCATTGGCGCAGCCAGCCGCAATGGATGCAGCAGGTGCATGGAATTAACGTCGTCGAGGCTGGATCGGGCGGTGCTTCCAGGCAGGCAGATGCCATTGTCAGCCATTTCCCAGGCGTGGTTTGTGCGTTGCACACAGCGGATTGTTTGCCGGTGTTTTTTGCCCACCATTCCGGCTCTGTGGTGGCATTGGCACATGCCGGCTGGCGTGGACTTGCCGCTGGCGTTGTTGAGGCCTCACTGCACAAAATGGGCGTTCCGGCAAATGAAGTCCGGGTGTGGCTGGGGCCGGCAATCGGCCCGTCGGCGTTCGAGGTGGGAGAAGACGTGCGTTCGGCGTTTATGGCACAGCACCCGCAAACACAAAGGTGTTTTGTGCCGAGCTTGAACGATCGCTGGCTCTGTGATCTATACAGTATCGCGCGGCTGCGTCTGGGGGGCCTGGGTGTCACGCAAATTACCGGCGGCGAGCATTGTACCTATTCAGATCCGCGGTTTTACTCCTATCGGCGCCAAGCGGTCACCGGGCGCATGCTGTCCTTGATTTGGATTGATCCACCTCACTGCAACCCCTGAATCTGTCTCTGTCCTGTATAGTGCTTCTTGAAATCCCGTCTGATCGCCCCCAAATCGTAAAGCAGTTAAGACAATATATTGAGGAATTGAAATGCGAATTGACCGCTTGACCAGCAAGTTACAGCTCGCCCTGTCTGATGCTCAATCTGCGGCAGTGGGGCGTGATCACAATTTCATTGAACCCGTTCACCTCTTGTCCGCGATGCTGGAAGACAGCTCGGGTGGGATAAAGCCGTTGCTGGCTCAAGTGGGCGTGAACGTGGGGCAGCTTAAGGACGAAATTACAGCCCAACTAATCCGCTTGCCTGCCGTTCAGAATTCGGAAGGCGATGTCCACATGTCGAACGATCTCGGACGCATACTCAATGTAGCGGACAAGCTCGCTCAGCAAAAAGGCGACAAATTTATTTCCAGTGAAATGGTTGTGCTCGCCATGGTGGAGGATCGCGGCGCAACCGGTCAGATCTTCAAAAAGCTGGGTGTGTCCAAATCCGATCTTGAAACCGCAATTGAGAAAATCCGTGGGGGCGAACAAGTGATCGACCAAAACGCAGAGGAGTCACGTCAGGCGCTGGAAAAATTCACCATGGATTTAACGGCTCGTGCGGCCGAAGGTAAGCTGGACCCGGTGATCGGACGTGATGATGAAATTCGTCGCACCATTCAGGTATTGCAACGCCGAACCAAAAACAATCCGGTGTTGATTGGTGAACCGGGGGTCGGAAAGACCGCCATAGTCGAAGGATTAGCGCAACGGGTGGTTAATGGTGAGGTTCCTGAGGGCTTGAAAAACAAGCGCGTATTGTCTTTGGATATGGGCTCACTTTTAGCCGGTGCTAAATACCGTGGTGAATTCGAAGAGCGCTTGAAATCCGTATTGAATGAATTAGCGAAAGAAGAAGGCAGTGTCATTCTGTTCATTGATGAACTTCATACTATGGTTGGTGCAGGTAAAGGTGAAGGTGCAATGGACGCTGGAAATATGCTGAAGCCGGCATTGGCTCGCGGCGAGTTGCATTGTGTCGGCGCCACCACCCTGGACGAGTACCGTCAATACATCGAAAAAGACGCCGCGTTGGAAAGGCGCTTTCAAAAGGTCCAGGTTGATCAACCCTCAGTGGAAGATACAATCGCCATTCTGCGTGGATTGAAGGAGCGTTATGAAGTACACCATGGTGTGGATATTACAGACTCGGCGATTGTGGAAGCAGCCAAACTGTCACAGCGCTACATCACAGGAAGACAGCTTCCCGATAAAGCAATTGATCTGGTGGATGAGGCAGCCAGCCGTATTCGCATGGAAATGGACTCTAAACCAGAGGAGCTGGACCGCCTGGAGCGTCGTTTGATTCAATTGAAAATGGAGCGGGAAGCGTTAAAGAAAGAGGTGGATGACGCTTCCCAAAAGCGCCTTCAAAAACTCAATGACGAGATTGATCAGCACGAAAGAAGTTTTGCTGATCTGGAAGAGGTGTGGGTTACAGAAAAAGCGGCGTTGCACGGTAGCCAACAAATAAAAGCAGATCTTGAACAAGCTCGGATTGATCTTGAGCAAGCGCGTCGTATTGGTGATCTAACCAAAATGTCTGAGCTGCAATACGGCCGGATTCCTGAGTTGGAAAAACAATTGGATATGGCTGCGCAGGCCGAAATGATGGAAATGAAATTGCTGCGCAACAAAGTAACGGAAGAGGAAATTGCGGAAGTGGTTTCCAAGTGGACCGGGATACCGGTTGCGAAGATGCTGGAGGGCGAACGGGAAAAATTATTGAAAATGGAAGAAGCGCTGCACCAGAGAGTGGTTGGCCAGCACGAAGCGATAAAAGCGGTCTCCGATGCTATTCGTCGCTCCCGGGCCGGACTTTCCGATCCCAACCGGCCTAACGGTTCTTTTCTGTTTTTGGGCCCGACCGGTGTAGGTAAGACTGAACTCTGTAAAGCGCTGGCCACGTTCCTGTTTGATACTGAGGAAGCGTTGGTGCGGATCGATATGTCCGAGTTCATGGAGAAGCACTCTGTGTCACGGCTGATTGGTGCGCCGCCGGGTTACGTCGGATACGAAGAGGGTGGCTATCTCACGGAAAGCGTGCGACGTAAACCTTATTCGGTGATTTTGCTGGACGAAGTGGAAAAAGCGCACCCTGACGTATTCAATATACTGCTGCAAGTGCTGGAGGATGGCCGTTTAACGGATGGGCAGGGTCGAACTGTCGATTTCCGCAACACGGTGATAGTCATGACGTCCAATATGGGGTCAGACATAATCCAAAGTATGGCCGGTGACGAGAATTACGAGCAAATGAAAAATGCAGTGATGGACATCGTCGGCACACATTTCCGTCCGGAGTTGATAAATCGAATCGATGAAGTGGTGGTGTTCCATCCGCTGCTGAACGAACAGATCCGAGGCATAGCTCGAATACAATTGGCTAACCTCCGTAAACGATTGGCCGATCGGGATTTGATGCTGGAATTGTCTGAAGCGGTTATGGATAAATTGGTTGAAGCGGGCTTCGATCCTGTCTATGGCGCGCGCCCATTGAAACGTGCTATCCAGAGGGAGATCGAAAATCCATTGGCTCAGGATATATTAAGCGGTCGATTCCTGCCGGGAGAAACGATACGGGCTGATATTCTGGATGGGCACATCGCTTTTTCTAAATAAGTTTCCAGAATCGAAGCCGGATTAGCGAGCAGCGAAGTGTGATTAGCAAAACACAAAAAAGCCGGGCAACCCGATTCAGGTAGCCCGGCTTGGTATCGACGTCTTGTTACATGCCCGTGCAGTTTTCGGCCATGTATGTCTGAATTTCTTTGATGCGGGATGCTATTTCTGCTTCATCCAGAAACCGGATCTCTCCGTCCGTACCGGTTTCCTTAACCCGCCGGTTCGCTTTGAGCTGACCCAGGTTGCGTTGTTGATCCTTACAGTTCTGCGCCATAATCGCTTTATTGCGGCGCTCGATCTCAGCGTTTTTATCTTCCCGGCTGAGTTCCTTTGTTTCTGAAGAAGACTTGCGCATGGCTTCCAGGTTGTCCACCGCTTGCTGCTGATCGCTGGACGCGCCTGATTTCACATTAATAGTCTGCGCGGTTTCAGTATCAGGCGGATTCTCGCCGTAATGTGTAACGCCCTGATCGTCGACCCACTTGAAAAACTTGGCTGCATGGAGAGGGGAGGCCAGCATCATCGTGGCCAGGATCGCTACGGGCAAAAGGAATCGTTGTTTAATCATTGTCTTGCCTGACTCTGTGAAAAACTTACTCTAAATATAGTCGGTTAAATGGACTAATCGTAGAAATTCCATAGCAAACTGTGAAATTGAACCAATTTTAACCCTTTTGCCGGTTCCCCAGGCCTAAGTGTCTGGTTTTGAAAGCAATCCCTTTCTATTGACAAAATTTACATCCATGTCAAGATATGCGGCTCACTAAGGTGGGTGCAAATTGGTAAGTGAACCTATGCCAACCTGCGCTAGAGCGAGAGTTTCGCCACTTTTAGGCAAGCATTACCACCCTATATGTTTGCTCTACCCCGTCGATCTCGCTAGATGAATCTGACACCCATAGGTGGAAGAGAAGGCACATCCCGAACCCCGCGGTTGTGGTGCCAAACTAGCTTTAAACCCACAGGACATGCCGGCCGCAGTGAAAATTCGGCAGGTATGACACTGAATTCACAGATTTTAATAAGATCGTAATAGGCTTGAATGCACACTTGCAGGCGGGGCCGCCTGTAAATTGGGCTTTCAAGGTGAGGTGTGAGATCGTGGAACAATTATCAGGCGCAGAGATGCTCGTTCGTGCACTAGCGGACGAGGGCGTTGAAACCATCTTTGGTTACCCCGGCGGCGCAGTACTTCATATATATGATGCGCTGTTCCAGCAAAGTAGAATTTCCCATGTGCTGGTGCGACATGAACAGGCGGCTGCACATATGGCCGATGCTTTTTCCCGCTGCAGCGGGAAAACCGGCGTTGTCCTGGCGACCTCCGGTCCCGGCGCGACCAATACAGTCACTGGTATCGCAACCGCGTATATGGATTCGATTCCTCTGGTTATTATTACCGGCCAGGTGCAGAGCGACTGGATCGGCAATGATGCTTTCCAGGAAACCGACATCGTGGGTGTCACACGGCCGATCGTAAAGCACAGCTTTATGGTGAAGAAAACCGAAGACATCCCCGAAATTATCAAAAAAGCGTTCTACATAGCGGCCACCGGCCGTCCCGGTCCGGTATTGGTGGATATTCCCAAGGATCTCACCAGCCCGGCAGTGACTTACGACTATAGTTACCCGACGAAAGTGAAGATGCGCTCGTACAATGTAGTGAATAAGGGGCACTCCGGGCAGATCAAGAAGGCGGTGGACTTACTACTGGCCAGCAAGCGCCCCGTTTTTTACACCGGCGGCGGCGTGATTCAGGGCAATTCATCAGACCTGCTCACTACTTTGATTCGCAAGCTAGGCTTTCCCTGCACCAACACGTTGATGGGGCTGGGCGCCTTTCCCGGCGATGATCCCCAGTTCCTGGGAATGTTGGGTATGCATGGTACTTATGAAGCCAATATGGTGATGCATCATGCCGACCTTGTGCTGGCAATTGGTGTGCGCTTTGACGACCGGGTTACGAACAGCGAGCCCAAGTTTTGCCCCAACGCAAAAATTGTTCACGTGGACGTTGATCCTGCTTCCATAGCGAAAAACATTCCGGTTGATGTGCCGATCGTAGGACCGGTTGATCAGGTGTTGACGGAAATGCTGGATCAGCTGGAAAAGGTGGAACAAAAACCCGACCAACAAGCTCTGGAAACCTGGTGGAAGCAGATCGATGCCTGGCGTGCTTATCACGGCCTGCGTTATGAAACCAGTCCGGACATTCTGAAGCCCCAGCAGGTCATAGAAGCACTCTACAAAGTGACCAACGGCGAGGCCATCGTAACCTCCGATGTAGGCCAGCACCAGATGTTCGCAGCGCAATACTATAAGTTCAAATACCCCCGTCAGTGGATCAACTCCGGCGGCTTGGGCACGATGGGCTTCGGGTTGCCGGCCGCGATGGGGTGTTTAGCCGCGTTTCCTGAGCGTACCGTGGCGTGTGTAACAGGTGAAGGCAGTATCCAGATGAATATCCAGGAGCTGTCCACCTGCCTGCAATACAATTTCCCGGTGAAAATTGTCAATCTGAACAACCAGGCATTGGGTATGGTGCGCCAATGGCAGGACATGCAATATCAGGGACGTCACTCAAGCTCTACGTACGAAGAGTCTCTGCCGGATTTTGTGAAATTGACTGAATCCTATGGGCACGTCGGTATCAAGGTGACCAAGCCTGAACAGTTGGACGAGGCAATGGAGCGGGCGTTTGCATTGAAAGATCGTTTGGTGTTTCTGGATATCAACGTCGATCCCAATGAGCATGTATATCCCATGCAGATAAAAGAAGGCTCCATGCGTGACATGTGGCTTAGCAAAACGGAGCGTACCTGATCATGCGACGTATTATTTCAATCCTGATGGAGAATGAGCCTGGCGCACTGTCCAGAGTGGTAGGTTTGTTTTCCCAGCGTGGTTACAACATCGAAAGCCTGTGTGTTGCACCCACCAATGATCCAACTTTGTCCCGGCTGACGTTGACGACTACAGGATCCGACCGGGTCATAGAACAAATCACTAAACAACTAAATAAGTTGATAGAAGTGGTTAAATTGGTTGATCTCAGTGAAGGTGCGCACATTGAGCGCGAGCTTATGTTGGTGAAACTAAAAGCAACTGGCGCACAGCGTGCCGAGATCAAGCGTACTACCGATATATTTCGTGGTCAGATCGTGGATGTCACCAGCTCGGTTTATACCGTTCAACTGACCGGTGCCAGCGATAAGCTGGATGCGTTTGTCGAATCCGTCGGTGAAGCTTCCATTCTGGAAGTGGTTCGTTCCGGTGTTTCGGGTATTGCCCGCGGCGATAAGATTCTGACTCTTTAATAATTGAATACACAGCATTAATACATAGAGGAATCCCCATGCAAGTTTATTACGACAAAGATTGTGACCTTTCCATTGTTCAAGGCATGAAAGTTGCGATCATCGGATATGGCTCTCAGGGCCATGCACATGCAAACAACCTGAAAGATTCCGGCGTAGATGTCGTGGTAGCACTGCGTGAAGGTTCGGCAAGTGCACAAAAAGCAGAAGCCTCCGGCTTATCTGTTAAGGCCGTACCTGAAGCGGTTCAGTGGGCTGACCTGATAATGATTTTGACTCCGGATGAATTTCAGTCGCAGCTTTACAAAAACGAAATTGAACCCAACATCAAGCAGGGCGCTACCCTGGCGTTTGCTCATGGCTTTGCCATTCACTACAACCAGGTGGTGCCGCGTGCGGATCTTGATGTCATCATGATTGCGCCGAAAGCGCCTGGCCATACAGTGCGATCTGAATTTGTGAAAGGCGGTGGCATCCCGGATTTGATCGCAATCTATCAGGACGCTTCCGGCAATGCGAAAAATGTAGCGTTGTCCTACGCCAGTGGCGTTGGCGGCGGCCGCACCGGTATTATCGAAACCACATTCAAAGACGAAACTGAAACCGATCTGTTCGGTGAGCAGGCAGTACTTTGCGGTGGTGCAGTTGAGTTGGTTAAAGCGGGCTTTGAAACGCTGGTTGAAGCCGGCTACGCACCAGAAATGGCTTACTTCGAATGTCTGCACGAACTGAAGTTGATCGTGGATCTGATGTACGAAGGTGGTATTGCCAATATGAACTACTCCATTTCCAATAATGCGGAATATGGCGAGTACGTAACCGGCCCCGAAGTCATTAATGATGAATCCCGCGCTGCGATGCGCAATGCATTGAAGCGGATTCAGGATGGTGAATATGCCAAGATGTTCATCGCTGAAGGGGCTCATAACTACCCGTCAATGACGGCTTACCGGCGTAATAATGCGGCACATCCAATTGAAAAAGTGGGTGCCCAGCTGCGTGAGATGATGCCTTGGATTCAAGCCAATAAGATCATCGATAAGGATAAAAACTGATCCGTCCTGAGTCAGTGAATGCGCGGCTTCGGCCGCGCTTTTTGTTTGCGTGCCGGAAACGGAAAGAGTTGAAAAATCTCCGGCCAGGGGCCAAAGTACAGGTGCCAACACTATCTCAAAGGTTGAATCATGGTAGATAAGAAGACGCCATCCGGCGGGCCGGAAGATACAGCAGATCGCAGCAAGCCCGACTCTCATCTCCCGCCATCTGGAAAAGCCAGTTCGGGGAAGCCGGGGGTTACACAGCAAGATAACCCACCCCAGGAAAAAGACGCTGGGTCTGTGGTTAACTTACGCAATAGTAAAGAATCTGATGACGCTGACATTGACGATCATGATGGTGTTACCTTTGAAGTAGTCGAGGGTGAAGAGCTTGAAGGCGGCAAAAAAATCCGCCGTAAAGGGGTGTATCTATTACCGAACCTGTTTACTACCGGTGCGCTGTTTTCAGGCTTTTATGCCATTGTTGCTGCGATGAACGGGGTTTATGAGCATGCAGCAAGTGCAATATTTGTGGCCATGATTCTGGACGGTCTGGACGGCCGGGTTGCGCGCATGACCAATACCCAGAGCGAATTCGGTGAGCAGTACGACAGTCTCTCTGATTGCATCTCGTTCGGGGTCGCACCAGCTTTAGTGTGTTATTCCTGGTCTTTGTCCACGTTAGGTAAATTTGGCTGGATGATTGCGTTTGTTTACGCAGCTTGTGCTGCTCTGCGTTTAGCCCGCTTCAACGTTCAGATTGACACGGCAGATAAGCGCTACTTTACCGGATTGCCCAGCCCGGCTGCTGCCGGGGTGGTTGCCGGAATCGTGTGGTTCGGCACTAATCAGCAAGTGGACGTGGCCGACAGCACGATTTCGTTTCTGGTCGCGGCATTTACAGCCTTTTCCGCAGTGATGATGGTCAGTAACGTGAAATACAACAGCTTCAAGCAGTTGGATTTCAAGGGGAGGGTGCCCTTTATCGCGATTCTTGCCGTGGTGCTGGTACTTGCGGTGATTTCCACGTACCCATCCGGCATGCTGTTGGCGATATTCCTGATTTACGCATTAAGCGGTCCGTTGCTCTCTTTCTGGAGAAAGAAACCGGCAAAAGTGTAACGGCAGAAAAATATCAAAGTCTAGTAACAAACGGGCCGGTATTGCGTCAAAGGAACATGAGGACGACAAGAAGGTGCCCTATGTTAATCAAAAGCAAAGATCCATCTGAGCCCAAGAGTTACGAAATCACGCCTGAGTCAGGCTACCTGAGCCGCAGGGAGTGGTTAAAGCGAGCCGGCTACCTGGGGGTGGGGGCAGCCGCTTTCACTCATTTGGGGGCGCAGGCGAAAACTGACGCCAACTGGCAGGCCATGTTGCGTAGTAAGTTGGCGTCCAGTAACCAATGGCCATCCTCAGCTAAAGATGAGCTGACCCCCTACGACGACATCATAAAATATAATAATTTTTATGAATTCGGCACCGGTAAAGATGATCCCTCCCGTAACAGCAAAGATTTCAAGGTTGATCCCTGGCGCGTCGAAATTGAAGGTGCAGTCAAGCGACCGGGCAAATACACCCTGGAGGATATTCTTAAACCCCACCCACTTGAGGATCGTGTATATCGATTCCGGTGTGTCGAGGCGTGGTCTATGGTCGTTCCCTGGGTCGGTTTTCCTCTGGCGGATTTGATCAAACGGTTTGAACCTACTTCTAAAGCAAAGTATGTACGCTTTGAAACCCTGGTTGATCCTGATCGTTTCCCTGCGCAGCGCTTTGGGCGTTCGACCCTGGACTGGCCCTATGTAGAAGGGCTGACGATGGCCGAAGCCATGCATCCGCTGTCGTTGATGGTTGTGGGAATTTATGGCAAGCCGTTGTTGCCGCAAAACGGAGCGCCTCTGCGTCTGATGCTGCCGTGGAAATACGGATTCAAGAGCATTAAATCCATCGTAAAAATTCAGTTCGTCGAGCAGCAGCCGAGAACAACCTGGCAGCGTATGGCCTCTCAGGAGTATGGTTTTTATGCCAACGTCAATCCGCAAGTGGATCATCCCCGCTGGAGCCAGAAGCGGGAGCGGCGTTTACCGAACAGCCTATTCAACCCCAACTGGGTTGAGACGCAAAAATTCAATGGCTATGAAGATCAGGTCGCTTCGTTATATAAAGATATCGATTTGAGTAAAAATTTCTGATGCTGATTCATTGCGGGTTCCGGTTTTATTAGCATGAAAAAAAACACCATCGTAAAGCTTCGTTGGGGGCTGCATATATTGCTCGCCCTCCCATTCTTCTGGGTGGTTTATCTTGTTGTTAGTGGCGACATAGGCACCGATCCGGCCGAAAAAATCGTACGTGAATTTGGGTTTGACGGTGCCTGTATCCTTTGGCTCAGTCTGGCGATGACCCCCTTGCGCAAGCTTACCGGCAACGCAATATGGATCGCGTTCAGGCGGCCATTGGGACTATGGAGTTTTTTCTATTTGAGTCTGCACCTCTGCTCATTTCTGGTGTTTTGGGCCGGACTCGATTTTCAGGTCATAACGGAAGAGCTTAGCGAGCGTCCGTATATTTACATCGGCGTTGCTGCCTGGGTGTTGTTGGTTCCGCTGGCAGTCACGTCAACACAGCGAAGTCGTCGGCGCTTAGGCAAGAAATGGAATCAATTGCACCGTCTGGTATATCTCAGCGGTGCGTTAGCGGTGCTCCATATTGTGTGGGTGAGCAAACTTGATTATGTACAACCGCTGATTTTCGGGTTCCTGTTTATAGCGTTCATGCTCCTTCGTACTGAAAAGATCAAAAATATTCTGCGTCCTGCAAAATCATAACTACACTGGTTTTACTTTTCTGAAAAACACTTCGGATACGGCTCCAGCCCGCAGGTGCTGCGGGCTGTTTGTTGGAGCGGGGCGAAAGCAAGAAGCGTTTTGCGCGAGTAAAAGTGTTGGAATGGCTAAGGTGTTGAAAAAATTGTTTAAAAAAAGCGTTGACGGGTGAAATGATGTCCCTATAATGCGCACCACTTCGACGGGAAAGGCAGCCGACAAGGAGGCCGGGAAGGTTGGAGTAAAGC